>JADFNY010000163.1 GCA_022563115.1 Acidobacteriota bacterium
AGTGAAAGGGCGCCCGGGTCTCGGCGATGATGTGGATGAAGCGCTCCGTGCTGACTGACCCGGCGCGTTCGCTGAAATACAGGAAGTACATCGCTGCGCCGAGAGCCGCCGCCATGGCAGCGAGCCGCCCGAAGACACCGCCAGCGATCACCCGCCATGAGCGACGCTTACCGACCGCCTCCCAGGTTGCCGCGATTGCGGCCGCCGCCAAAGCGACACCCGCCGTCTCGGCCCCGACCAGCGGGTGCAACGCGATGGCGACAAGAAACAGCAGCACGGGCCGCACACTCTCGCCTCTAATCGTCAGCCAGAGTCCGAGCATGGCGAAGGGACGGGCCAACAGCGCCGGTCCCAGAAAACTGCGCGGCAGCTGCGCTGCGCCCCCCTCGTTGAAGGCGTTGATGGCGAGCACCATCGCGCATCCGAGGACCGCCGCCACGTCGGAGCGGCCCGACAACTGACGCGCCACGTGCCACGTCACCGCCACGATCAAGCCGTTGGCGAGGCAGGTGAGAACGACGAACAGCCACGGCAACGGGATCCAGGCGCCTGCTTTGGCCAGTAGCCAGACGTAATAGAAGCGCGGGTTAAAGTCGACTGTCGTGTTGACGTAGAAGTCCTGGGTGAGGTAATCGGCGTCCATGATCCGGAAGATCATGGGCAGGTGCTCGACCTGGTTGACCTCGCCGAACATGTATCCGCCGGCGAGTGTGCCCAGGACGCCGGCGAGGACACAGAACAGAACCACGTCGGCCGTCGGCAAGGGAGTCTGACGGATCACGATCGTGCGCCTCGGCGCCTCCAAGCCCTAGCTGGGTGCTGAAAAACCCCGATGGTGCCGCCACCGGCACCATCGGGAGCTACCTGATGTAGCGGTTCGGCTCGTAGCGATTGTACGGCTGCACCAACACGCCGGCGAAGTCGGTCTTGGCCATCACCCGGTAGATCGGCACCCGCTGCCCCTGGTTGCCGCCGCCCCGACCGCCGCCTCTGCCGCCACTGCGACCGCCGCGACCCTGGAACTGCTGGCGCTGCTCCGGCGTCATCTGCGCCAAACGTTCCTCCTGCGGCCGGCGCTGCGCCTCTTGTTCGCCTGCGCTCGGGGTCACCCGCAGGACGTTGTCGAGGTAACCCCAGGTCACCAGGTTGTCGTTGGTTTCGGGCTCGAGGATGTAGCTGATGAAGTTCGACAGCGGCTGGCCGCTCGGCACGAAGAAGCTGCCCGCTGGAAAGTCCACGGTTTCCGTGACCACATCGGCGGTGACCGCCTTCAAGTAGTGAGCCTGAAAGTACTGGGTGTCCTCGACGACGGTGGCATCGTAGGCCTCGACCTCGATCGACACCGGCTCGGTGAGCCGCTTCACACTGATGTCGTGCTCGAGCAGGATCGGAATCAGCTTGGTCATGCCTGGCGGGATCATGTAGCCGTACGGCCTGGTGGTCGTGCGGGTGGTTTCGAACCTGGTGAAGATCGGGCCGGTAACGAGCTCGTAGGCGACCTCACCGCCGCCGCCCCCTCCCCCGCCCCGGCCGCTGCGCCCGCCGACGCGGCGCCAGAAGCTGTCCTCGTACTTGGCGACCTGTTCGTACTCGAGGACGATCTGATCGTCGTCCGAATCGTTGTTGCCCAAACGGATGGCCCGTTCGCGTGCCTCGCGAACGACCGCCTTCAGGTCGTCGGCCTCCTCGGCGGCGAACCGGATGAGCTCGCGCTGACCGATGTACTGGCCGCGCACCTGGTGCCGGTAGCGCTCGCCTTCGGGGATCGGCACGACCTCCGTACCGTTGTTGATCACCCGGTGAGAGCTGCTCGGCGTCTCGTAGAGGAAGCCCACGGTGTTGGCCAGGGTCGCGAAGACGTGCTGCTTGCGGGGCTCGACCGAGGTCGGCACCCAGCCCTCGACGCCGTTGACCGTGCCCGTGCCCGTGTACCAGAACCCGTCGTAGTCCTCGGCACGCAGCGCCTCGCGCACCCGGGCCAAGATACGATCGTTGCCCATATCCACCAGCCCCTGGTCGCCGGCCGGGTTCATGTTGGTCTGGTAGGTCAGCGTGTACGGCGCCGAGCCGCCGTGGTGGGTGTCGACCCAGATGTCAGGCTGCCAGCCGTTGATGACCTTGGTCACCAGGGCGTGCATCTCCTGCGACTCCAGCTTGATGTAGTCGCGGTTCATGTCGAAGCCTTCTTCGTTGGTGCGCCGCCGCACCTCGGCTCCGTCGGGGTTGATCGTCGGGACGACGAGCACCACCACGTCGTCGAGTAACGGACGAAGATCACCCTGTACCAGGTCGCGCATGATCTCCATGGCCGCGTCCTTTCCCGCAACCTCCCCGCCGTGAACGTTGTTGACGATCAGCACCACCGGCTTGTCGGACTTCGCCAGATCCGACGGCTGGAAAACCGCCGGGTTCGACAGCGTCGCGAGCACGACGTCGCGACCCATGAGCGTCTCGGTCAACTGGATGACGTTCATCAGATCGGTCTGCGACTCGAGCTCGTAGACGAACTCCATCAACGGCTCGTACAGGGTGCCGCCCTGCGAGTAGTCGACCCGTTCGGCGGGGGTCTGCAGCTGCTGAGGGGAAGCGTGAGCCGGCGCTGTGCCGAGGCCAGCAAGAGCGGCCGGGACGCGGGATGGCGTAACGACGATCAGCGCGCCGACCGCGGCGGCGATCGTGACGACGAAAATTCGGCGTGTCAGACGTGTCATCGGAGTTTCCTCTCGGTTGTCTCAGGTCGTCTCAATGGACGAATACCTGGAGCGGGATGGAATAGCAACCGTGGAGAACACCGGACGGGGCTGGCAAAGTTACAGTCCCGCTTCACACTGCCTGGAGGTGTCGATGAACGCCCGATCCCTGGTCTTGGTCCTGCTCGTGCCGGCGCTGACCGTCGCCTGCGGGTCACCCGGAGGAACGACGGAACCCGAGATCATCGTCGACGGCTCGACCACGACCGTTGTGAACGCCGATATCCCCGCCTGGAGGGGCGCCGGCGCGTTGATCGAGGAGACCTCGATCGGCAGCGACTCCGGTGACGAGGCGTACCTGCTCGGCGGCATCACTTCGATCGCCGCCAGCGACGAACGCATCTACCTGGTCGACTACCAGGCAGTGAGCGTCCGCGCCTATGGCATGGACGGCACGCACCTGTTCGACATCGGCTCCGAGGGACAAGGGCCGGGCGAGTTCCGCCGTCCCGCCGAAATCGGCTATACCGACGACGGCCGCGTGCTGGTGTGGGATCAGGGGCAGCGGCGACTTCATGTCTTTACCCCCGAGGGCGAGCTGATCGAGGACTGGCGAACAAATCGCGGCAACCGGACGACAATCACCACCGATGGATCAGCTTATACGCTGCTGGAAAACATCTTCCCCGACGCCGAAGGCCTGGTGACGGTCCGCGCGTATCCCCATGACCCGAACGGCAATCAAGGTGAACCGGTCGAGTTCCCCGACCACCCGCCGCCGCCGCTGATCGAGAGCGGCAACCAACTCGAGCTCATGGCTGTGTTCCTCGGCCTCGGCGCCGACTGGCGATCGACGATGTGGGTGCCGTTCGGGCCCCGTGTCGTCGCCGAGATCACTCCGGACGGCTCGATGATTTCGGGACGAGCCGACGCCTATCGATTCCAGGTAATGCGCCGCGATGGCTCCACCATGGTGGTCACCAAGGACTGGGCGCCCACCCCCGTCGCGGCCGCCGAGGGCGATTGGCACCGCCGCCGACTCACGGCGCAGTGGCGCGCCGCCACCGACGAAAGCTGGACGTGGCTCGGCGGCGAGGTCCCTGCGGAAAAGGGCGCCTACAAGCACATCATCCCGACCATCGACGGACGGTTCTGGGTGATCCGCGAGATGGCCGGCAGCCGCCAGGACGACTGCGACAACGATCCGGCCGACTACTACAGGTTCGATGAGAGCCCGTGTTGGGTACAGCCGTTCACCGCCGATGTGTTCGATGAAGAAGGTCGCTTCCTCGGGCCGGTGCCGATGCCCGACGGGATCCGCTAGCACGTGCGACCGTTCATCCGCGGCGACATGGTCATCGCGCTGCTCGAATCCGCCGATGGTGTGGCCTCCGTGAAACGTTACCGGCTCGAGCTACCGACGTAGCCCCGGCGCTGACGAGCTCAGCACCCTGCCAGCCCAGCGCCCGCGCTAGACTGATCTTCGGATCCGCTTTCACCGAGGAGAGTCATGAGCGACGCCGGTGCACTCGCTCCCGGGAGGTCGGGCTCCGTCGGCCAGGACTTTCTCCACCTCTGACCGGAAACCGGCCTGCTTCCCGGTCGGGAAGCGCGATCCGACGCCACCGCGGCGCTGATGCAGCGTCTTCTCGGGGCCTTCACCGCGGCCATGTTTCTGGGGTTCGCCCTCATCACGCTGCGCGACGCTCTCTCGGTGGGTGGAGGTTGGCTGGTGGCGCGCGGGTTCATCCTTGTCGTGATGGCCGCGGCCACCGCACTGATCGTCATGCGGGAGCGCTGGTCGCTCGGCCGGCTGCGCCTCGTCGAGGCGTTGGTGTTCGTGACCGTGACGCTCTACTTGGCGGCGAGAACGTACGCCGTGGGGGTGGCCGACTTGAACGCCGGCTCGGCTTCGTGGACGAGCACGCTGCTGGGCTTCGGACTCTTGATGATCGCCTACGGGATCTTCGTCCCCAACCCCTTGGGGCGCGCCATCACCGGCATTGCGTTGATTGGCGCCACGCCGCTGGTTTCGGTGTTTCTCCTGCGCGCCAACAACCCCGAGCTACAGGCCGCCTTCGACGCCACAGCGACCGGCCGCCTGTTCGAAACCGGCCTGCTGCTGGGAACGAGCGCCGCGGTGGCGATCTTCGCGGCGTTTCTGACCTTCAGCCTGTTCACCTTCGCGTTCGATCAACGCAAGCGCACCTTCTACGACCTCGAGGAGCGCATCGGCAGCGGCGGGATGGGAGAGGTCTGGTGAGCGCGACACCGCACCCTCGCCCGGCCCACGGCGATCAAGCTGATCCGCGAAGATCGGGTCGAAGGCCTCGATGGTGACGACGCCCGCCGTGTGCTGCTCCGCTTCGAGCGCGAGGCCAAGGCCACCGCCGCGTTGCGCTCGCCGCACACGATCGACGTCTATGACTTCGGCGTCACCGAGGACGGCCATTTTTTCTACGCCATGGAGTACCTCGATGGCCTCGACCTCGAGGAGCTCGTCGATCAGTTTGGCCCGGTCCCCGCCGAGCGCGCCGTTCACTTTCTGCTGCAAGCCTGCGATTCGTTGTCGGACGCGCACGGCCAGGGCTTGACCCACCGCGACATCAAGCCCGCCAACCTCTTCCTCAGCCGCCTCGGGCCCAGCCGTGACTACATCAAGCTGCTCGACTTCGGCCTGGTGCAACACGAGAAGCCGGTGGAGCAATCCGAGAAGCTCACCGTCGAGGGAACGACAAGCGGGACCCCCGCCTATATGGCCCCCGAGATGGTGGTGCAAAGGAACGGTGTCGACAGCCGCTCGGACATCTATGCGCTCGGCTGCGTTGGCTATTGGCTGGTCACCGGCAAGCAAGTGTTCGAAGCCGACACCGGGGTCGCGGTGATCGTCGAGCACGTGAAGACGGCGCCCACCCCGCCCTCCGAACGCACCGAGTTGCCGATTCCGCCCGAGCTCGAGGCCATCATCATGAAGTGCCTTGCGAAGGACCCGGCCGATCGTTTTCAAAGTACGCGCGAGATGGCAGCCGCGCTCAGCGAGGTTCCGGTGGCCCACGCCTGGGACACGAAGCGGGCCGACGAATGGTGGGACCTCCACGTGCCCGAGACCGACGCCGCTTGAGCCAGCGGTTTCCTTGCCGCGCGCTATTCGGCCCCGCCAGCGTTGGGATATACGCGGGGGCGTTCGATACCGACGATGTCGACGCCTTCGGCGCCCTTGTCGCGAACGGTCACGATCAGCGGCTCCGCCCACCACGGAAAGTCAGCGTGGCGCGTGAAGATGTGGGCGCGCAGGTAGCGGTAGCCAAACGCGTCGGGCGTGCCCCAGGCGTCGGTCGGAACCGCGGTCCGTGTTGTGCGTACCTCGCGGTCGGAGAGCCCTGACTCGCCGCCGGTCCGGTTGTCGAAGGCCGACCAGCGCACGCCGTAACGCGCCCCGTCGGCGGCGGCGCCGACCCTGATGGCGGCGTTGTCCCACTCGAGCGTCAGCGATCCACCATCGCCGGCGAGCTTGAATTCATCGAGCGGGTTGGTCTGCGCGATCCAGTAGTTCACCGCCTTGTCGCGGCGGGCGCGAAGCACCTCGTTGACGTAGGCCACGGCTCTCGGGTCGGCGAACCGCGCCTCGGCAACCACGGCCTCGATGACCTCGTCGGAGAACTTGGCCAGAATGCGCGCCGCCCAAAAGGCGTCGGCGGCATCCATGTGGTCCAAGGCGGCGTTGGGATACTCGGGCTTCCATTTCGGAGGCACGAAGTATTCCGCCTCGAAGTTACCGATGGCGGCGATGTCCGGCATGTCTGCGGACAACCACGGACGGTGCCAGATACCCAAGGTCAGCGCAGTCTTCCACGCCAATCCGCCCTCGATGAAGTACTCGTTGCCGCCGCGCGGCGCGTTGGCGCCGATCGAGGCGCTCCCCAAGGTGGAGCCGAAGTCGAGCAAGTAGTGCTTGATGAAGCGCCGCCCGTTCTCCTCGATGAAGGAGTCATAGGTGTTGAGGGCGCGCGAATCGTCGTGGTTGAGCCAAGCTGAACTCACCCGGTAGCCGCGCAACTCGCGGCGATGCTCGTGGGGGAAGATGTCGTTGGGATCATCGGGGCGGGTGCCAAAGAAGCGGAACTCGCCGACCCCCTCACCGGGCACGAACTTGCTCGCCAAGGCCCGGTACACGCCGTCGGGTCCCACCGGCGCACTCGACATCCAGTGGTCGATGTCGACCTGATCGATCTCTCTCGTCATGCCGGTATCGGTGGTGAACGTCGCACCGGGCGCGATCTCGAGTCGGTCTTTCGTGAGCCTGACGATGTAGGCCTCGGCGACGTGGTACCCAAGGGCGTGAAAGAACTTCGAGCTGATCATCTCGGCGCCGGAGGCGATCTCGGGATAGTCCATGGGGTCGAACTTGATGATGAAACGGTCGCCCTCTTCGTCCTCGATCATGAACTTGGGCGTGACACCGCCGCCAGGCCTGCCGATCACCGTCCATCGCCCATCTGCCGGCGGCCCGGTGAGGTTCGGGCCGGTAGCGATTTCCGCGACGCTCATCTCGCGCACACCGAGTCGATTGGTGAACCAGCTCGAGTCCGGAACCTCGCCGATCGTGTTGATGTTGACGGCGCGTTTTTGCTCAGGATCGCCGCGCCCCTGCAACTGATTCTCGTACACGTCGTAGAGCTCGTAGACCGGCCAATCGGACGGCTTCTCGATGTCGAGTTTGTCCTCGTCGAAAGCGATCGGGTCGTCGCGGTTGAAGCGCGCCCCGAAAGCGGACTGCCGGGTACCGCCCACTTGCGATGCGGCAAGATCGCTGGCCGAGAATGCCGTCGCCAGCAGCAACGCGAGCAACAGAATCGAGGTCACCGCACGGTTCATCATGGCTACTGCACCGTTTGCAGAATGCGGCTGAACAACGGCATCGAATCGAAAGCGCTGTCGAAGGTGATCGCCGTGTGGAAGCCCTCGCCGCCGAAGGCGAAGTCGGCGCGCAGGAACGTCGACAGCGTCGTCTTGAGCCGCAGGCCGACGCCATAGTTGGTGGACAGGTCCTTGAAGTTGAGCTCGCTGTGCTCGGCAAACACCTTGCCGGCATCGACGAACAGCGCCAGGTCCATCGCCACCCAGAGCTCGGCGCGGTACTCGGCGTTCAGCAGGATCATGTTCCTGTCCCGGAACCGAGCGTAGTTGTAGCCGCGCAAATCGCGGGTGCCGCCCAGCGTCGGCATCAAGTAGAAGGGAATTTCCTGGCCCGCTTCCGTATCGGTGAGAATCGTCCGGGCGCGCAGCGCGATCACTCGCTTGTTCATCAGAAACGGGAAGTACTGCTGGACCTCGATGTCTAGTTTTTTGAAGCTGAATGCGCCGACGTCGCGGTGGCTCCAGTCGCTATAGCGAATGGCGTCGAGACCGCCGCGGTAGTGATTGCCCTTGTTTCGCCAGTCGACCTGCACGAAACCGTC
>JADFNY010000164.1 GCA_022563115.1 Acidobacteriota bacterium
AGCGCGAGGTCGTCCTGCTGCGCTTCAGCGCGGGGCTCTCGGTGGCCGAGACCGCGAGGGTTATCGGCGTCAACGAGCAGACCGTCCGCAGCACCAAGCACAAGGCCCTCGGCCGCCTGCGGGAGCAACTGACACAGGGTTGATGAAGGATCGAGGTTTGAGGGGATGCCGCCCGCCATGGATTCGTATAGCCCTATGTAAGAGTAAGAGCATGATGGATACCGAAAGCACGAGCCCTCGGGGTGACAGGGAGCTTTGGGCACGGGTCTCCGGGTCCCCGCCCGGTGTCCCGGGTGATTGCCCGGCCCTGATCGACCTCGCCGCGTACGTCGACGGCCGCACGTCCGGGCGGCCGGGGGAATCGATCGAAGCCCACCTGGCCGACTGCTCGGAGTGCCGCACGGGGGTCCTGGAGATCCGCTCGCTCCTCGACGAGCGGGTCGAGTCGACGCCGCTGGTGCCGCCGGCGGTCATCGAGTCCGCCCGGGCGCTGGTCGCCGCTCCCCAAAGCGGTGCGGCCGGGCCACCACCGCGGCGGGACACACCCTGGCCGTGGCTGGCCCGCTGGAGCCTGAGCGCCGCGGCCACCATCGGCATCTGCTTGGTTGGGTACCAGGTGGGTCTGACGACGCTCGACGCCAGGGGCACCTCGGAGGTCCGACTCGCCGCCGAGATGTCCTTTGGCGTTCTTGGATTGAACGGGGACGATTCCGAGTTCGAACTGCTGGCCCTCGTGGTCGAGGAGGTGCCTCGATGAAGCGGCATCTGATCCATCTGGCCCTGGCGCTCTCGCTGCTCTTTAACGTCTTCTTCGTCGTCGGGTTCGGGTTCGGGGATCTCCTTGATGCCGAACAGAGCGATGCTGCCGTCGTCGTTGAACGACACCGGCGACCGGTTCGAAACCGCCATGCCGCGCGGGAATCCCTGCGTCGAGGTATGCGACACCCACAGCTCAGCCGCCGCCGACCCGACCTCCCAACCGTAGAGGTTGAAAGTCGGCTCGTCGGCGCCATAGTCGTCTCGATCGGTGACGAACGCCAGACGATTCTGATCCTCGTCCAAGACCAGGCGCTCGTAGTTACCCTCGCCGTCGATCACCGTTGCGCTGGTGCCCGGCGCCGGGTTGTAGGCGTAGACCCCGTCGGCTTCCGGCTCCTCTTCGCTCGAGACCGTGTACACCACCATCCCGCCGTCGTCGGTGAACTGGTAGCTCAACACCGACGCAGCGTTCCACTCACTGCCGTCGGAGAGCGAGCGGATGGTGAGCGTGGTGCCGTAATCCTTGTCCTTCTTGTCGTCCTCGTCCGCCTCGGCCTCCTCTTCCTCCGCTTCCGGCTCCGCGGCGGCCTCGGCGGCCGGCTCCTCTGGTGCCGACGCCGGTTCCTCATGCAGGTAGGCGATGTAGCCACCGGCGTCCTCCGGAACGCGGAAGCTCCGGACGCGCTCGATTTCGACCACGTCGCCATCGGCAAGGTTCATGATGCCGAGTCCGTTCTTCGGCATGTCTTCGGGCTTCGTCTCCTCCTCGCGCGCCGCCTCGGTTTCCTCTTCGGACGGGGCGATGGTGAACACGAGATAGGCCGAATCCGGGCTGAAACGAGCCCCGCTGCCGCGCCGATGCCGATATTCGGTGCCGGACTCGACGTTGCGGACGATGAGCTCGCCATCACCGTCCTGCGGAACCGCCGAGTACGCCACCCACTCCCCGTTCGGCGAGATTCGCTGCCCTTGGATCCGCTTCCAGGCGTCGTAGTCGTCGTGGGTCAACGGCCCCTTTTCCGCCTCCATCTGGGCGCTGACCGGCACGGCCGAAAACGAGACCGTCGCCACGAAGATCACCAGTACGACGAGCGTCCAGCGCTTAACAGGGTGCTGAAAAACTCCCGGGGGTACCGTTACGGGCGCATGGGGGTTGTGGGGCATATGCCGCGTCTCTCGTCGGCGACGATGCATCACGCATCGCCTTCCTCCTCGTTCCTTGCCTCTGCCCCGCAAGACCCATGCGCGGTACCCCCGGGAGTTTTTCAGCACCCTGCTAAACATCGTGCCTCCTGAGAAAGCCGGGGAAGGCCGAGCATCGCATCCGCGCGCACCCGTCCCGTTCGAGATCAAATACCCTGAAACGCTACTAGAGATCGGCCCCCCGCTCCAGCAGTGTGGCAGCCATGTGCTGTGCGCGGGGTGTGGCAGAGTGCTAGAGGCCGCCGAGGGCCTCCAGAAGCTCTTCGACGGAGGGCCGATCGCGGAAGTTCTCGTCCACCCGGACGTAGCGAACCCCGCCTTCCTTGTCGATGATCAGCGCGGTCGGGTGCGGGATGACCCGGTCGCTGCCCTCGTTGTAGACGCCGTAGGCCTTGATCGTCGTGGCGTCCGGGTCGAGGAGGAAGGGCATTGTCAGGCCCTCGGCGTCGCGATATTCGCGCAGCTTCTCGGGATCGTCGTTGCTGATCACCCACAGGACCGTGTTGGGGCGAACCAGGCTTTCGATGTTCTCTTGCAGCTCACCGAGCTGCGTGCGGCACCACGGTCACCAGGTGCCGCGGAAGAAGATCACGATGGCTGTTTTCTCGCCGCGCAGGTCGGCGAGACTGTAGGTTTCGCCGTCGATCGACTGCATCGTGAAACCGATGGCTTCGTCGCCGACAGCGACGCGCGTGCCTTGCAACGATGCGCCTGCGACGAGCGGAACGAGCGCGAGCGAGAGAACCAGCACGATTCCGAGGCGACTCGCGGCGCCGTTCTTATCGGGACAGCTGGGTTTTGTAAGCAAGGGAGCGTGCTCCATCTTGGGGGGGGCCGGCGCGAGCGCCTCGCACCGGGAGTTTTTCAGCACCGTGCTAAGCATATCCCCCGAGCGCATCGGGATCGAGTACCCAGATGGTCTTGCCCTCCGAGTCGACCAACTTGTCGCGCCGGAACTCGTTGAACACCGTGCTGGTGGTCTCACGCGTCGATCCGACGAGCTGCGCGAGGTCCGACTGGGTCAGGCGCAGGTCGATCCTGACGCCGCGGCGTTCCCGCTCTCCATAATCCCTCGCCAGATCCGCGAGCGTATGCGCCAACCGGGTCCGGACGTCCTTGCTGATCAGGTCGAGAAGTCGCTTCTCGACGCACTCCTTGCGTCGGCCGATGACCCGCGCGACCTCGAGCGAGACCCCGGCGTGGCGCCGCATGAAGCGCTCGAACTCGACCTGGTCGACGGTGCAAATGAAGGCGTCGTCAACGACCGTCGCGGTACCGGAACGCCGTTCCTTCCCCGTGATCGCCAATTCCCCGAAGATTTCGCCCGGGCTGATGAAATAGAGGATGAACTCCTTGCCGTCGTCGGAAGTGCGGGTGATCTTGATGCGCCCGGACTTCAGCACGTACAGACGATTCGCCAGGTCACCGAACTGGTAGATATGCTCGCCGGCCTCGACCAACTCGGTATCGAAGTGCTCGCCGAATTGGCGAATCTCGGTGTTGGCGAGACCCGCGAAGAGAGCTACGTGCTTCAGGTGCCAGTATTTGGCTTGTGCGACGGCTAGCGAGCTTTCCATTCTCCCAACTCCTTCGGTGACGTTTTCGGGGTCTGCACGACCCACTAACGGCTTCTTTGCACGAAGTCGGGGTTTAGTTTCGGGGAAAGCGCCGGCCTCGTGCGCTCCAGAAAGGTCCCGAACAGGTATCCCGTCGCACCGAGGATCAGCACGCCACCGAGGTGCGCGGTCAGGAAATGCATCGGCACCGAGACCGGGCACACCATGCGCCAGGACGCATCGGCGATAACGCCGCCGCCGAACCCCGCGAGAAGCCCTACATACTGCGGCCGGATCGGCAAGGCACGCCCGGCCATGTAGGTGACGATCGCCAAGAACGGTACGCCAAGAAGAATCTCGTAGCGCAGGCAACCCCACCAACTGACGAGGAAGTCCTCGTAGCCCAGCGGGTCGCGCAACCACATGATGATGTTGACCGCCAAGTGCAGCGCCAGGGCGCTGACGCATACACCATAAACGACCGGCTTCGCGACCCGCATTCCCGGTACCGTCTCCTGCAGCGCGATCGCCAGCACCGCGAGTCCGAGGGTGATCTGCAAGACCATCGGCAGCCACAACATCGCCACAACGTCACCCTGCAAATCGGATCGCAGCCCGAAGTACACCAGCGTGCCGACGGCCATCACGGCGGCGAGCGGCGCGGCCCACAAGACGCGCACCCACAGCGGCGGCAGCGGCTTGACCGGCTCGATGTCGGCGGCCACAGCCCGGCGGAGGGCGCCGGGCAACTCAACGCGTTCGCTCATCTAACCGGTTCCTCCTTGGTCCAGAAGCTCGCGGAGCTTCTGGATGCCGCGAAACGAGCGCAGCTTCGCCGCCCGGCTCGTGATGCCCAAAATTCCTCCGATTTCCTTGAACGTGAATCCCTGGATATGGTGCAACATGACGGCCTCACGGCGATCCTCCGGCAGCTTCTGCAACGCCCAGCGCAACTCGTCGGTCACCGGCAGGTCCTCCGCCAGAGCCGCTACCGGCAGCTCCGGAAGGTCTTCCTTCGCCAGGGTCTCGTGCTTGGCCCTGCGACCGCGAGAACGCCGGTCCATCAAGAAAACGTGCCGGGCAACCCCGAAGATCCACGGCTTGACGGGCCGCGGCGGCGTGTATGTGTGACGCGAGCGGTGCACCTGGAAGAAGGTGTCCTGCAGCAAATCGTCCGCTCGATCGACGCTCCGCGCCAGCGAGGCGAGGTAGTTGCGGACGCTCACCGCCAGCAGGGCAAAAACGTCCTCGAACGCGTCGAGCTCTCCTGCCTGGTAGGCGATCATGCGCTCGATCAACCTCTCGTCTACACCTGGATCCACTATCGTCACGTCTGACTTTGCCAGCGGCAGGGCGGCGGTTACAGTCGCTTCAGCGTTCACGCGTCAGCAGCAGCACGGCAAAGAACTCGTCCGGGTCGGTAAACACCCGCTCTAGAGCAAATCCGAAATCGGCGAGCTTTGCCACCATCGCGTCGACACGGAACTTGCGGCTGATCTCGACCATCACCGACTCGCCAGCGCGGATCACCAGCGGCGGGCCATCTTTCGCCACGCGTACGTCGACATCGGCGGCGAATCTCAGGTACATCTCGACCCTCTCACGCTCTTCGTTGTAGTAACCGTCGTAGGTAACGGAGTCGAGCGGGATGCAGGTGCCGAGCTCGCGATTCATGCGCGCCAGCAGGTTGATCATGAACCGCTCGGTCCACCCGGCGGCGTCGTTGTACGCCGCGTTGAGGACCTCGGCTTCCTTGATGAGATCGAGGCCCAATAGAAAACGGTCTCCCGGGTTGAGCGCATCCTGGACAGCACGCAGGAACTCGTCCATCTCGTCGTCGTTGAAGTTGCCGATCGTCGATCCCAAGAAGAGCAGCAACAATGGCGAGATTCCTCCGATCAGGCGCAGGCCGCGGTCATACTCCGCCGCCAGCCCCTCGACGACCAGATCGGGGTACGCCGCCGCCAGATCGCCACACGCCTGCTCGAGTGCCGAGAGGCTGATGTCGATCGGAACATAGCAGGCATCGCCGGCATCGAGCCACGCTTCGAGAATGCGCCGCGTCTTCGTGCTGCTCCCCGACCCGAGCTCGACGATGGTCGCGTCGCCGACGACGCGACGCAGCTCGGCGGCGTTGTCGGCGAGGATCCGATCCTCGACCCGAGTCAGGTAGTACTCCGGTTGCTCCGTGATGCGTTGATAGAAATCCGAGCCGATCTCGTCGTACAGCCAGCGGCAGTGCAGCCAGCGTGGTTTCTCACCCAGGGTGACCGCGACCGATTCGGCGAACGAGATGCCGTTGCCCTCGTTCGGGTCGACGTGCAACCGGAACCCGTCGCCGGTGACGATCGCCCACTCCTCTTCGCGGCAGGCGAGGATCTTCTCTTCGATCGCGTTCTTCATCGCCTCACAGGGCTCGCAACGCCGACAACCGGGCGCGGATCTCGTCGTGAATGCGCCCGTTGCTGGCGACAATGTTTCGACCCTTCAGAATCGCGTCGAGTTCCTCCGCACCGCGGAAGTCGCTCACCCGTCCTCCCGCTTCGCGTACCAGCAACGTGCCGGCAGCCACATCCCAGGGTTCCAGGTGCAGCTCCCAAAATCCATCGAGGCACCCGCAGGCGGTGTAAGCCAGGTCGAGAGACGCGGCGCCCATGCGCCGCAGTCCGGCCGCCGCGAGCGCCATCGTGGTCCAGTTGGCCAGGTTGTTGTCCGGCACCTCATCACGATTGTAAGCGAATCCGCTCGCTAGAACCGCTTCGCCGATCGACGCTGTGGCCGAGACCCCCACGCTCTCTCCGTTGAGACGACAGCCATCTCCTCTCAGGGCGGTGAACGTCTGACCGAGCTCGGGCGCGTGGACGACGCCGACGACGACTTCGGCCGCCTCGATGACGGCGATCGATACGGCCCAAAACGGAATCCCGTGCAGGTAGTTGACCGTGCCGTCGAGTGGATCGACGATCCAACGGCGGTCAGCGCCACTCGACCGCAGGCTTCCCTCCTCGCCCAGCACATCGTCGGACGCCGGGATGCGGTCGAACAACAGCTTCTCGGCCTCGCGGTCCGCACGGCTCACCAGATCGCGGTGCCGTCCACCCTTGTGGTCGGCGTCCTGCCGGCGGAGCCTCCCGTAGTACGAGCGCAGCAACTCGCCGGCCGCTCGGGCCGAGTCAACGGCCTCCGCAAGCAGGGAACGGCGCGGGTCGGTTGGTGCAAGGGTCACGGGACCTTCGCTTCCACGACGGTATCGGGAAAACTACAATACAGCGCAGATCACAGAATTTCGCGCCTAGCAACCTGCTATGTCCTCACTCCGACGCGCTCCAACCTGGGAGCCCGCCCTCATGGCAGCCCTGGGATCCAAGAGTTCTTCAGCACCCTGCTAGCAGCGTGTCTGGCGCCGACGGGTGTCCGCAAACGGACAACAGCGTCCCAAAACCGGACGCCGGCAGCGCCCAAACCCCCGGCGGGCGGGGGGCGCGCTCCGGCACGCGGCTTGCTCAAGTAATGTACCTGAGGATATGCCGTCTCTCCGGAGCACGCGCGTTGCGCACCGCACCCCTCGCAGGGAGCTGATGACCTCTTCAGCAAGCTGCCAAACCAGGAGACGCTAATGGCGAACGAAGAGCGGGTCCGCGAACCGATGTCCGCTCCACCGGCCGACGACTACGTCCGTGAGAAGGCCGCCGCGGGCTGGCGCCTAGTGGCGGTGGAGTGGGCCCGACCGGCGACCGTGGACTGCGGGGATGCCGGTGAGATCAAGGAAGAGATCCCCTATGGCCTGCAGGTCTCCCCCGATTGCCGCCACCTGCAAGAGAACCCGACCGAGAAGGCGGCGATGATGATGATGCTGGCGATGGTCGTCGAGGACAAACCGTTGTCGCAGGTCGCCGAAGGCCTCACCGCGGAAGGGTTCCGCACGCGCGACGGCCGCGAGTGGACGCAGACGGCGATCTTCTATATGATGCCGCGCCTGATCGAAACGGCGCCGCAGATCTTCTCCAGCGAAGAGTGGCGCGCGGGCCGTGCCGAAGTCACCGCCCGGTTGGCGAAACTCATCGGTTGACAGACGAGGGCATGTTCTACGAACCACGCTTCCTGCACCGCTGTTGGGCCTTCCTGCGGGGTCACGCTTGGATTCCCTGCCCGATCTGCAAGAACCGGTTCGGCGGTCATGAATGGGCCGCCGGCGACGAGCTGTGGATTACCGAGCGCGACTCGGTCGCCGTGTGCCCGCTCTGCGTCGACGAGGCGCGCAAGAGCAACGAAGAGAACGGTTACCCCCGGGTGGAGCGGCCGCCATCGGCAACCTCCTCGGGCGCGTAACCGACGAGCTCCTCGTAGCGCTCTGGGTCGTTCGCACCCTCGGTGCCGAACAAGAGAACGCGCGCGCGCTGATCGAGGCCGATCTGCTCCCTCGCCGACTCGTCGGACGCTACCGCCATGAGGCCTGCCAGCCCGGCGGCGCCCGACTCGCCGAGCACCAGACCGGGCCGCTCATCGTCACCGCGCGCCAGGGCCTTCATCGCGGCGATCGCCCGGACGTCCTCGATGACCATGAAGGCGGTCGCCCCGGCGTCGAGAATCGTCCATCCCGAGGTCGAAGCCTCGGCGCACGACAA
>JADFNY010000447.1 GCA_022563115.1 Acidobacteriota bacterium
GAAGTACATCGGCCGGCCGTTCTGGTTGCCGCGAAACTCCCAACTAGCGCCCTTGTCGGTCGATCTCCAGATGCCGTTCCACTGCGGGTCGGGGGGCTGGTCACCTTCCTCGGCGAGCCTCTGCCGCTCGTCGATCTCGGCCTCGCTGAGCGGATCTTCCCCGTCGGCGGCGACCTCGATCTGCGCGTACACGACGTCGGGATCCGCCGCGGTCATGGCCAGCGCGATGCGGCCCATGGTTCCGTTCGGGAGTCCGTTACCTTGGAGCCGGGTCCAGTTTTCGCCGCCGTCTTCGGAAGCCCAGATACCGCTACCGGGACCACCGCCGACGAAGCAGCAAGCCGTGCGGCGTCGCTGGTAGGTGGCCGCGAACAGGATGTTCGGGTTGGATGGGTCCATCACCAGGTCGGTAGCGCCGGTGTTTTCGTCGACGTACAGGACTTTGTTCCAGGTGGCGCCGCCGTCGGTGGTCTTGAACACGCCGCGCTCGGGGTTGGGCCCGAACAGGCGGCCGTTGGCCGCCACCCAGACCACGTCGGGATTGCTCGGGTGCACGATCACGCGGGCTATCGACTGCGTTTCACGCAAGCCGATGTGGGTAAAGGTCTCACCGTTGTCGGTGCTCTTGTACATGCCCTCGCCGAACGACGAGCTCTGGCGATTGTTCGACTCGCCGGTGCCGACGTAGACGATGTCGGGGTTCGACGGCGACAAGCCGATGGCGCCAACCGAGTGGGTGCCGTAGGTGTCGAAGACGGGACGGAACGTCGTTCCGTTGTTGGTCGTCTTCCACAGGCCACCAGTGGCGAAGCCGATGAAGAAGTTCTTCGGGTTCTGCGGGTTGACCGCGATGTCGTCGACGCGGCCTCCCTGGCCGACGGGACCGATCGAGCGCCAACGAAATCCCTGCAGCAGTGGGTGGTCGGGGGCGTTGATCAGCTCATCGGACTGCTGCGCCGCGCCGGGCACGGCGATCACGGCGACGGCGGTGAGCGCGAAGATCAGGGTGGCGAAAACACGGACGAATCGGGACGAATGCATGGTGATTCCTCAGGCGAGGATGTCGTGGATGACGGTCCCCGCGACCATTGCGGCGATCACGAGGCGGGCGCGCCGCCCGCGAAGATATGCGGCGCCGCCCGATTATATGCAAATGGCCTCGCTATCGCACGCAGGAGATCCGAGGCGCGCCACCACGGGTGCAAGGGGTCGTCGCTCACTTGTCTTTGCCTCCCGGGACGCTCTTGAAGGCGAGCCCGATATCGTAGCCGAACAGCGAGCGCAGCAGTAGATAGGCAAGACCGTACGCGACCACGCCCACCGCGATCGACAGCCCGAACACCGGCGGTCCGTACTCGGGCCCGGCGATGGAGTGCACGCCGAGGATTACGAGCGCCATTGCGGCGGACGCCAAGAGCGGGAAACCGATCGCGGCCCCGAAATCACGCGCCCGACAGCCGGTTACCTTGATCGCCGCGGCGCTCGCGAGCGGGTTGCTGACCAGCGACGCGGCGACTACCGCGGCGGCCGTGCCCGCCATACCCCAGGTCACGGTGAAGGGGTAGATGATGGTCAGCAAGACGGCTAGCTTCAGGTAGGCCAGCTTGGTAATGATGTCTGGACGTCCCATCCCCTGGAACAACGAGCCGATTGTGGCGCCGCTCGATCGGATCAACCCCCAGGTCGCCAGGATCTGCATCGGCAAGATCATCGGCATCCACGGGTTGACCGCAGCGGTTCCCAGAAAAATGCGTACGAAGCCGGGGGCCATCACCACGATCCCGAAGGCAAAAGGGGCGGAGAAAAAGAGTGTTACCCGCAGGGTTCTCAGGAAGGCGTCTCGCAACCGCTCCGGGTCAGCCTGCAACTTGGCGTAGGCGGGAAAGCTGACGTTGGAGACGATGTGGGTGATCTCGGTGGCCGGCAAGTTGCCGAACAGGTAGGCCATCCGGTAGATACCTAGGCTCTCGGTACCGAGGAGCTTGAGTACGAAGATGTCGTTGCCCTCA
>JADFNY010000165.1 GCA_022563115.1 Acidobacteriota bacterium
AGAAGTGCATACCGTTGATCTCGCTGGCCGCCCGCGCGGTTGCGGCCGTGGATGCCGAAACGCCTTCACCATGGCCGTCAAATCTATCCGATCGGCGTTGTCGCCGGGGGCAGAGTCGGCGATCTTGCCGGCGCGTTCTCCCGACGGATCAACGTTCAGCATCGACTTGTCTACCAGGTCTACAAGAGCGAGCGGGTCGTGAAGGTCATCCGTCTCTGGACCCACTACGAGTAGTCCGGGGGCTCCACGGAAGGGACACGCGCAGCTACTCCGTCGCCCGCCAGATCGGCAGCTTCCGGATTGTCTCCCCGACGACCGGATCATCGCGTAGCTTCTCGAGATCGGGCCGGTTGGTCGTCCGTATGGCGGCGGCGCCACCGCCGAGTTCGAGCATCTCTTGCAAGCAAGGCAGCAGCCTTTCCATGTCTCCGAGGGCTGAATGCGTCAGGATGCGGGTCAAGGGCGAAACGTAACCGTCCACGGCGCGCACCTCGATCTCCTCTATGATCACCTTCGCCTCGTCGGTGCGTCCGGCGACCGCGTACGTGTAGCCCGCAATGCCGAGAAAAATCGGATGGCGATGGGCCGTGGTCAGTCCGGAACCGCGCCCGTTCCGGCGGCATGGTCATCGACGGAGCCCGGGTCCGAGACTGCGTCCGCAGCGGCCGACGTGGAGCCGGCGAGCTGCTCGTCGGGACGTGGCGGCGGTTTCACCGCCGCGGTCGACGAGACGTGCTCGGCCGGGAGGATCGAGTCCAGGCTGCCCGGAGCGCGCTGGATCTCTTCGAGCTGTTCTTTGATCTCGGCGGCGGAGGCCAGCCGGTCGGCGGGGTCCTTCCGGAGTGTTGTACCGATGAGCCGGACCAGGCCGGTCGGCAGCCGGGGGTTGATCTCGATCACCGCCGGCGGGTCGTGGTTGAAGATCTGATCGAACACCACGGCTTCGGTCGGTCCCTCGAACGGCACCCTGCCGGTCGCCATCTCGTAGAGCACGACACCGAGCGAAAACAGGTCCGAGCGCGCGTCGAGCGTTTGCCCGCGGGCTTGCTCCGGGGACATGTAGGCGACCGTCCCGGGCGTTGCGCCGTCGCGTGTGCGCTGTCCCTCGGGCGCCGACGTCGGCATCGATGACATGTGTCCCGCTTCGACCGTCGCCGTCAACTTGGCGAGGCCGAAGTCGAGAATCTTGGCGCGGTCGGCGTCGGTGACGAAGATATTGGCCGACTTCAGGTCACGATGGAGGACGCCCTTGCGGTGCGCTTCGCCGAGCGCATCGGCCACCTGGATGGCGATGGTGAGCAGGCGGTCGATGGGCAGCGGGTTGCCGCCGATCGCTTGCTGGAGTGTCTCCCCCTCGAGCACCTCCATCACCAGGAACGTCCGGCCCTCGTGGGTGCCGATATC
This sequence comes from Acidobacteriota bacterium, assembly GCA_022563115.1. Taxonomy (GTDB): domain Bacteria; phylum Acidobacteriota; class UBA890; order UBA890; family UBA890; genus UBA890. The sequence continues at coordinate 1,405 of JADFNY010000165.1, forward strand.
GTGCAACGTACAGATGCCGGGGTGGTTGAGCGCCGAGGTGGTCCGGGCTTCCTGCTCGAAGCGGGCCATCCTGGCGGCGTCGCCGGCGAACTCCGGCGGCAGTATCTTGATGGCGACCTTCCGGCCCAGGCGGGTGTCCTCGGCGAGATACACGTCGCCCCTACCGCCGGAACCCAGCAGCTCGAGAATTCGGTAAGGGCCGAGAGACGTGCCGATCATCGAGCGCTGAATCTATCCGCCCACCTGGGCGAAGACAACGCCGAGCTTTCCGCCGTCGCCGCGCCGCTCATCAGATCGCCACGGGTCAGTTGTTTTCCCGGTCGCCGACGATGGCGATGCGTGTACCGGTGTCGTTGATCGCCAGCCGGGTGATGCCGGTGACGCCGGCGTTGGCCAGGTCGGCAATCTCGGTCCAGCTGCCTCCGGGCCGAGCCAGAAACAGCTTCGAGCCGTCGCCCATGATGATGGAGCCGTCGGGCATCCAGGCGTAGTCCTCGCGGCCGGGGAGAGTCGGCAGCAGGCGGGTGAACTCACCGGTGTCGAGATCGTAGGCCTCGATCCACCAGTTGTCTTGGTCGATCTTGCGCACGAAGCTGACGGCGCGACGGCCCTGGCGTTGTTGCGCTTCCTCAAAATACTCCCGGGAGGGCCGCCAAGATGTGACGCGGATTTCTGCAACGAAACACTAGCAGGGTTCCGGCCCTTCCTACTTGTCGAAATGACCTCTACGCGAGAGAATGCAGCATCGCTACAGGGCGACGTATATATAAAGATAGCGCTCACCGAAACCGGGTCACCCGAACAAAGATTCTCGGGCCACTGACCCCCATGGAGGAAGAAGCCATGTCTCTCTCCCGTCGCGCACTGTTCGGCGGTCTCGGAGCGGTGGCGCCACCGAACGTGGCGTTAATCACCGCCCGCGGTCGCGAGGCGCTGGTTGATGAACTCGGGCCGATGGCCGTCGAGGCCAGCGTGATCACGCCGCCGCAAGACGGCGAAATCCGCATCTCGAGCAACGAGAATCCCTACGGTCCGACCGGCCCTGCGCTGGCGGCACTGGGCGGAGGCTTCATGGTGGCCGGCCGCTACCCGACCAACGTGCAGCCCAGCATGCGTGACCTGAGGGAGCTGATCGCGCAGAAGTTCAACACCGAGCCCGGCAACGTCGTTCTCGGCGCCGGCTCGAGCGAGCTGCTGCAGAATGCGCCGCACGCCTTCACCAACAGCGAAAAACACCTGGTTACGGCGTCGCCGAGCTACAACCAGCCGGCCCGAGTGGCCCGCTACCTCGGCGCCGAGGTTAAGGCGATCCCGGTCGATTCCGCCGGCCGGCTCGACCTCGACGGCATGGCCGACGCGGCCCGCGGTGCCGGCATGATCTTCGTTTGCAACCCCAACAACCCGACGAGCACGGTGCATAGCAACGGTGACATCCGCGCCTTCGTCGCCCGCGTCCGCAGCGTATCGGCCGACGCGGTCGTTCACTTCGATGAGGCCTACCACGAATACGTTACCGACCACGCCTACGAGTCGGCGGCCGAGCTGGCGATCAACACACCGGGCGTGTTCATCAGCCGCACCTTTTCGAAGTGTTACGGCATGGCGGGAATCCGCATCGGCTACGGCGTCGGGCACCCCGACACGATGCGCACGCTGAGCCGCTACTCGCTGACCTTCAACACCAACACCCCGGGTGTCGGCGCCGCCTACGCCGCCCTCAACACCACCGGCTTCGTGCCGCGGGAGCAGAAGCGGAATGTCGAGGCCAAGAAGGTCACGGCCGACTTTTTCCGCAACGCCGGGTTCCAGGTGATGGATTCGCAGACGAACTTCATCTTTGTCAACATTCGTCGGCCGGCGGCGGAGTTCCGCAGTGCCTGCGCCGAGCAGAACGTTCGTGTCGGCAGGGACTTCCGGCCGATGGAGCAAACCCACGCGCGGATCTCGATCGGCACGATGGAGGAGATGCAGCGGGCCATCCCGGTGTTCGGCTCGGTGCTCGGTATCCCGACCAACGTGGGCGGCCGGAGGTAATGACGATGACTACGAAGAACTCGATGAAGGTTTCGCGCCGCACGTTCGTGAAGACCACCGGCATCGGCGTTTCTGCCGCCGCCATCATGGCCTACGATGGACCGCGCTCGATCGCGCGCGCCTGGTCGATGTCGCTGCCGCAGGAAGAGCGGCCGATGCTGTTGCACAACAACGAGAACCCGCTGGGTCCCGGCCGCAAGGTGGTCGAGGCGATGAATGAGGCGCTGTCCAACGGCCGCGGCGGTCGCTATCCGGGTTCGGGCGGGCTCCCCGAGGCCCTCGCGAGAGCTGGGGGGATTCCGCAGGACAACCTCATGATCGGCAACGGGTCGACCCAGTTGTTGCGCACCTGTACCCAGGTGTTCACCTCGCCGACCAGGCCGCTGGTCACCGGCGCGCCGTCGTACGAGGAGTGCGCGCAGTACGCCAACAACATCGGGCACCCGGTCGAGGAGGTTCTTCTCGACGATCATATGATGCTCGATCTGAACGCCATGGCCGACGCCTCGCAGGGCGCCGGAATGGTGTTTTTGAACAACCCCAACAACCCGACCGGGACTCTGTGGGGCGCCGACGCGGTGGGCTCGTTCATCGAGCGGGTGCGCAGCGAATCGCCCGAGACGATGATTGTCGTCGACGAGGCTTACCATGACTACGTCACCGAGCCGAGTCACTCGACGCAGATTCCGCGCGCTCTCAGCGATACGCACGTGATCGTGGCGCGCACCTTCTCGAAGGCGCACGGCATGGCGGGCATGCGCATCGGCTGGGTCGTAGCCCACCCCGATGCCATCTCGAAGATGCGTGAGTGGCACCTGGGCTTGACGCTCAACATCCCGTCGTTGCTCGGCGCAGCTACGTCGATTCTCGACCGCGAGCGCATCGAGGAAGAGGTAGCCCGCAACACCGCCGCGCGCGCCTACACGATCGACTGGTTCGAGCAGCACGGCATGGACGCCACCGACTCGCAGTGCAACTTCATTTTCGCCCGCACGGGAATGAACGCGCAGGAGTTTCGCAGCGGCTGCGCGGCGCGCAACATCCGGGTCGGTCGCAACTTCCCGCCCTACCAGGAGGCCTGGGCGCGCATCTCCATCAGCACGATAGAGGACATGCGGACCGCGACCAGGGTCTTCGGCGAGGTGCTCGGCGTTCAGGCCAAGGCCGAAGCCGCGTAGAGATGCGCCGGGGAGACACCGCCGCCATGGTGGTGGCGGCATTGCTGGCTGTATCGGTGTCGCTGGGGCTGGCGTATGCCGTCCCGCCCCAGAAATCCATCCAGGACGGTGTCTTCAACGAGGACCAGGTCAAGGAAGGCCGGCAGGTGTGGGAGAACGTCTGCTCGGAGTGCCATCCGATGGACATCTTCGGGCCCGACTACATGATCGGGTGGGAGGGCGCCACGGCCGGCGAGTTCTTCGAACAAATACAGGCAACCATGCCGTACGAGAGCCCCGGCATTCTCCCCGCCAACGAATACCTCGAGGTCATGGTGTTCTTGTTCAGCCTCAACGGGGTGAAGCCCGGCGAGGAGGAGCTGCCGGTTGACGCCACCCAACTGTACGAGATCACGATCGACGGCCCCTTCGAGTGGGCCGGCGTAGGTCACTGAGGCGCGATACCGTCGGGATGGCGGGACGTAGCAGCGTGCTGAAGAATCCTCGGGGGTGCCGCGCATGGCTCTTGCGGGGCAGAGTCCCGTTGCTGGCGATCGCCGGCTTTCTGGCTCTCGGTGGCGTCGCGTCTGCTTTGCAGCAGGGCGCCGCCGACGGTGAGTGGCGCGCCTACGGCGGCGATCATGCCTCGACCGGCTATTCTCCGCTCGACCAGATAACCGCCGAAAACGTCGCCGATCTCGAGATCGTCTGGGAGTGGACGGGGCGCAACTTCGGGCCCCGTCCCGAGACCCGCAACGAGACCAGGCCGTTGATGATCAACGGCGTGCTGTACGCCACCGCCGGAACGCGGCGCGCCGTCGTCGCCATCGATCCGGGGACCGGCGAAACCATCTGGACCTACCGGCTCGACGAGGGTGAGCGTGGCGCCGCGGCGCCGCGGCCCAACTCCGGTCGCGGCGTGGCCTACTGGAGCCCGGACGATTCGCCGGGTGATGTGGGCACCGGCGCCCGCATCTTCGTCATCACTCCCGGGTTCCATCTCATCGCGCTCGATGCCGCCAACGGCCGCCCGATCTCGGAGTTCGGCGAGGACGGCGTCCTCGACCTCATGATCGGGGTGCGCGGCGGGATCCCGCCGGTCGGCCGCATCGGCTCGAGCTCGCCGCCGGTGATCGTCGGCGACGTCGTGATCGTCGGCTCGGCGCAGGAGGTCGGGATGAGGCCCGACTCGATGCGCAACATCAAGGGCGACGTGCGCGGCTTCGACGCCCGTACCGGCGAGCTGTTGTGGACCTTCCACACGATTCCCGCCGTCGGCGAGTTTGGCTACGACACCTGGGAAGACGGCTCGGCCGAGTACTCCGGCAACGCCGGCGTGTGGCCGCCGTTTTCAGCCGACCTCGAGCTCGGCTACGTCTACCTGCCGGTCGAGGACGCCACCAGCGACAAGTACGGGGGCCACCGCCCCGGCGATAATTTGTTTTCCAGCAGCCTCGTGTGCCTCGACGCCCGCACCGGCGAGCGCGTCTGGCACTACCAGCTCATCCACCACGACATCTGGGACCGGGACCTACCGAGCGCCCCGATCCTCGTCGACATCGACGTCGACGGCCGACCGATCAAGGCGGTCGCCCAGATCACCAAGCAAAACTGGGTGTACGTCTTCGACCGCGAGACGGGCGAGCCGGTGTGGCCGATCGAGGAGCTACCGGTTCCGCAGTCCGACGTTCCGGGTGAGAAGACCTCGCCGACCCAGCCGCACCCGACGAAACCGGCCCCGTTCGATCGCCAGGGTTTTTCCGAGGACGACGTGATCGATTTCACCCCCGAGCTGAGGGCGCAGACCCTCGAGCTGCTGCAGAACTACCGCATGGGGCCTCTCTTCGCCCCGCCGTCGCTCGTCGACGGGCCCGATGGCATGCTCGGGACGCTGATGATGCCGAGAGATACTGGCGGCGGCAACTGGGAAGGTGGGGCGGTCGATCCGGAGACCGGGATACTGTACGTAGGCTCGGTCACCAACCCGATGGTACTCGGCCTCCGGGTGCCGGACACCGGGGACAGCGACCTGAGCTATTGGTCGGGCGGGCGGGCGCCACGATTGGCGCGCAACTTGCCGCTCGTCAAGCCGCCGTGGGGCAGAATTACCGCCATCGACTTGAACACCGGTGACCACGTCTGGATGGTTCCTAACGGAGACACTCCGGACAACATCAAGAACCACCCGCTGTTGCGCGGCGTGGTGCTGCCGCGCACCGGCAAGATCTCGCGCCCCATGCTGATGGTCACCAAGACGTTGCTCTTCTCCGGCGAAGGTCTCAGCGGTGGTCCGGTGTTGCACGCTCACGACAAGGCCAGCGGCGAAACGATCACCGAGCTCGAGCTGCCCGCCACAACGACGGGGCTGCCGATCACCTACATGCACCAAGGACGGCAGTACATTGTCGTAGCGGTGGGATCGAGCAGGTACCCAGCCGGCCTCGTTGCGCTGGCGCTGCCTGATTAAGCGACCGTCCCCGAGCCTGTCTCGATGCAACAGGCGTCGAACCCGCAGATCAACATCACGTCGTCGGTCGCGTTGCCGCAGATCGGCCCCTAGCTGCTAGCGAGCCGCGGCGACGGTGTTGCGCAGGACGCCGACCCCTTGGACCTCGATTTCGACCACGTCGCCCGGCTGCATGGAGCGCGTCGCGCCCGGGGTTCCAGTGAAGATGACGTCGCCGGGGTAGAGCGTCACGTAGCGGCTGATGTAGCTGACGATGTGGTCGACGCCGAATACCAGGTCCTTCGAGCTTTCCGACTGGCGCGTCTCGCCGTTGAGACGGGTTTCGACCAGCAGGTCGTTGTAGTCGAGCCCGACGACGATCGCCGGACCGATGGGGCCGAAAGTATCGGCGGCCTTGGCGCGCAACCACTGCAAATCGGTGCCCTGCCAGGCGCGCTCGGAAACATCGTTCCCGGCGGTCACACCGAAGATGTAATCGGGGGCGTCCTCGATCGAGACGTTCTTGGCGGTCCGTCCGATCACAACGACCAGCTCACCCTCATAGTGCACGTTGCCGGCGTCGGCCGGGATGATGATCTCGGCGTCGGGACCGATGATCGACGTTGGGTACTTGGCGAACAGCCCCGGATACTCGGGGACCGGGCTACGGCCGATATGGCTGCGGTAGTTCAAACCAACGGCGATGACCTTGGACGGCTCGACCGGCGCCAGCAGTGTTACGTCGGCCAGCGGCATGCTGCGGCCGCTGCGCTGCGGTGAGGCGAACAGGTCGCCGTCGAGCTCGTACACGGTGTCGCCCTCGAGGATGCCGTAGGACGTCGCGCCCTCGTGGCTGTAGCGAACGTACTTGGTCACTTGCTGGCTTGCCTCCGCTTCGCTTTCGAGGGCCAGGACACCTGCGCCGGCGAGCAGCACCGCCCCGATGAGTCCAACGCCGATCGAGGCCGTGAGGCGAGGGGATGGGGTGTTCATCGGTGCCTCCTTGAGTCGGTTTGCAATAGTCGCTCAGGGAGTATCCGTATCCGGATCC
>JADFNY010000166.1 GCA_022563115.1 Acidobacteriota bacterium
ATCTACGTGCGGCCCGACGGCACGGTGTTGCGGGTCGACATCAGCACTCGTCTCAACAAGGACTCGGCGTTTATTCGGCTCTTGCGTCCGACAGAATACTGAGCGTACGGGGTTCGCAGAGGCACGCGTCTCCGGCGTTGCGCTTGTTCGGCCTCTCTCCGGCGTACATTAAGTACGCCTGCGGTCGGCCTCTCGGCGCCCGCCTTGGATACGCGCACCTCTGCGAACCCCGGCAATCCCACTGCCGGACCCACGAAACTTCCACCGGAGATAAAGAAGTCTCTACTGGTGTTCGCGTTTCCAGTTTTCGAGCAAAACAATGAATTGGCGGATCTCGACCGTCACCGCCGATTCGGCGGACAGGTTGCGAAACGAGACCTTCCTGACGAAGGCAACGTCGTTGCCCTCCACTTCGTGGAGTCGAAATTCCCCCTCCATCGTGGCGCGCGGATCGGCGCTGATCGACTCGGGCGTGATCACCAGGAGGTACCGCGCCATCTCGGCGTCCGGCACGAGGCCGAACCCGGGCGTGTCGGAGATCGCGTTAGAAAGGAGCCTCTGCATTTCCAACAGGTCGGCTTGAACCTGCCCGAGTGTCGACGTGATGTCGATCGTGTCGACCCGCGCGTCGTCCGGGACGCCGTCCGGATTCCGGTTGAGCGGCATCTCGTTGCTGGCGATCAACTCCCGCGTGTCGACACCGACGACGAACACTTTCCAGGCGGCGAGCCGATCGTCAATGTCGGGGGGCGGCGGTGACGCCTGTTGGAGGCTGCCGAATTGCGACAGTTCGGTTCCGGCGAGAACGGCGCGCACGGCCTGATCCCAGGCGGTCTCGTAGTCGCCGAGCTGCTGGGCGGCGAGCGACGAGAGCTGGTGCCCATGAGCAAAACCCGGCTGCAGCACGGTCGACCGCAGAAGCGATTCCTTCGCCTCTTCCATGCGCCCCATCAGGGCCAGGGCGCGCCCTCGCTGGTAGTGCACCATCCCGTAGTTTTCGTCCGCCTCGATCGCCCGATCGAAAGCCTCCAGAGCCTCTTCGAGCTTCTGGTCGGCGACCAACTCGACGCCCCTTTGGGTGAGCGTTATCACCTCCGCTGGCGAGCCCTGTGGGTCGGGGCGGCGATGCGCGCGCTCCGCGGCGACCGCCTGCAGCACCCCCACGGCGAGCAGAGCAAGAGCGATTGATCCGACCGGCAGCACCGCGCGCCGGATGCGCTCGAAGGAAAATTCCTTAACCATGTGACGAACTCTAGCGGACATGCGCCTGTCTCCTTGGTTGCCGAACCTACTCGAGCGCCGCGAAGCTCGCGACCAGCGCCTCGATGCCGGTGTCGATCTGATCGGTGGTGATGTTGAGCGGCGGTCCGATCCGTATGACGTTGCCGTAGAGGCCGCCCTTGCCGACCAGCAGGCCGCGCGCCTTCGTTTCTTCCATCATCTGCAGGGCGACGTCGGGCGCCGGCTCCTTGGTATCACGGTCCTTGACCAGCTCGATGGCCTGCATCAGACCCATGCCGCGCACATCGCCGATCACCTCGAAGCGCTCCTTCATCTCCTCGAGCCGCTGACGCAGGTGGGCGCCGGCCTGGGTGGCGTTTTCGAGCAGGCCCTCCTCTTCGATCACCGAGATCGATGCAATCGCAGCCGCCGACGACAAGGGGTTGCCGCCGAACGTCGAGATGCTCAGCCCGGGACCAAACTCGTCGGCCAGCTCATCGCGGGTGACCGTGGCGCCGAGGGGGGCGCCGTTTCCGATGCCCTTCGCCATCGTGATGATGTCGGGCTCGACGCCGCTGTGCTCGATCCCGAACCAGACGCCGCCGGTGCGCCCGAAGCCGGTTTGCACCTCGTCGGCGATGAACAAGCCGCCGTGGCGACGGATGATGTCGACCGCGATCGGGAAGTACTCCGGCGGCGGCACGATGAAGCCACCGGCACCGAGGATCGTTTCGGCGAGGAACCCGGCGATGACCCCCGGCGTCGATGTGACGATGAGCTCCTCGAGGTCCTCCGCACAGGCGATGCCGCACTCGGGATAGGTGAGCTTGAACGGACACCGGTAGCAATACGGGGCCGGCGCGTGGACGATCGAGGCGATTTGGTTGGGCTGCATCTTCCAGGGGGCTTGCCCCGACAGCGAGCGCGCCACCGCCGAGCGTCCGCTGTACCCGTGGCGCAGCGCGACGATGGTCTGCGCCCCGGTGGCGAGTTGGGCCAACAATATGGCGGTTTCGTTCGCTTCGGTGCCGCTGGTCGTGAAGAAGGTCTGGTTCAGGTCGCCCGGGGTGATCTCGGCGAGCTTCTCGGCGAGCTCGACGATCGGCGCCGTCGGGTACAGGGTCGACACGTGGGTCAGGGTCGCGGCCTGTTCCTGGATCGCCGCGGTGACCTTCGGATGACAGTGCCCGACGTTGACGGTGACGATGCCGGCGAAGAAGTCGAGGTATTCGCGCCCATCGAAATCGTAGAGATGAACCCCCCGGCCGCGCTGCAAGGGGAGCGGCGTTTCGTAGTAGTTGAAGACCGCGTCGAAGATGTGTCGTTTGTGCTTCTCGTTGATGCGCTCGGCTTGGCTCTTCTCGATGCTCTCGCTCATGGCGCCATCCTACATCGACTCGCGGAATGCATCGATATACTCGGGTTGGCCGTCGGCACCGAGTCGGAAGGCACCGCGGATCTGCCCGTTGGCGTCGTACAGCGTGACGGTCGGTTGATCGAGAACCATCGACATCTCGGCACGACGCACCCCCGAGGCGTCGTTGAGCACGAAGGTCTCCGCTTCGACCGTCGCGCTCGACGCCGCCAACAGCAACCAAACCACCGACAGAATCACCAGCATTGCGGCGGCGAACTGCCAACGCTGCGCCCGCAGCCGCCGCTCGAGGCCGCTGGTGCGGAGTTGGAGCGTACGCAACCCACCGTCGGACGTTTGCATCTTCTACCCTCCTTGGCAGCACCTGTCGGGGTGGAATGGTGTCCCGAACGGTCGAAGATCTCCAACCGCGACCCAGGTCAGGTGTACACGAAGCCCTCGAGACCATACATCGGGTCGGCCCGCAGGGCGGCGTGGTCGTAGTCGCGAGTGCCGCGCCAGGCGCCCACCGCCGCGAGGACGGCGTCGAGCGCGTCGCCCTCTTCATCGTCGATGATGCGGTTCCTTTGAGCGCGCGACATCGGCCTCACCAGGCCGTCGTCGATCAGGCGGCGCAGTATTCCCTGCCGTGCTTCGGTCGCCGGCTCGCCCCCGCCCTTGTAGCCGCGTGTCGGGTAGTCGAGCTTCGCCAACACCGATGCCGGGCAAACCTCCAGGAGGTAGATATGCGGCACGGTGCCCGAGGCGGCGCGGTTGAAGGGCAGCCGCTCCCCGGCCTGCACCCCGGCCTGCGAAAGGGCGTCGAACGGCAGCACGGCGACCTCGGGTCGGGAGCGCAACGGCCGCACGACCTCGGTGAGACCGTGGAAGGTCTGCTTGTAGACGCGCAGGTTGTACGGGGAGAACGGCGTCGACGCCTCGTCGTCGGTGCGCCGCCGCAGCTCGGTGTCGGGCGATACGCCGATGCACTGGGCGCGCAAGGTGTCCGCCTGCGCGAAGCTGGCGACGACGCCGAGCTGGTCGCCATAGCTCGACACGCCGGGCGCGAGGGCGCCGAGAATCGCCTTGGGGAGACCGAAGGAAAAATCGAACCCCCACGCCGAACGCGGCGACTCGGTCACCTTCCGCACCAGAGCCGGCAGCGCGGTTTCCCGATCGACGGCCCCTCCGGGAAGCTCGCTGAGCGGATCGATGCTGTCGACGCGAATGCCGTCGCTGCCCGGGTGGGCGCGGCAAATCCAGATGTGGCTCCCGGCGTCGCGAGCGGCGCTGAAGTCGACACCGAACACCCGCCTCGGGCTTACCGGAACCGGGCTCATGCGACGGGTCAGGCGTCCCGCGTGAAAACCGGTTCGGAGTGGCCGAGGTGCGCCTGCGCCGCAGGGTTTCCCTCGCCCAGGAGCCGGCCGATCCCGGGGGTGCCGGTGTTCAATTCGAATTCCACCGGGAGCACCGCCGCGATCAGCTCACGGAGCTCCGCCTCCGCGGCCTTCAGACGAGCCGCGCTCCGCAAGCCCCGATAGACAGCGATGAAGTTGACGCGCTCGAGTCGCGCTTCTTCGAGCAGTGCGGAACCGTACAGGTAGAGGCCGTCGAGCCAGCGCAACGCTGCGATTTGGGGACCGATCAGGCCGAGCCGGGCTCGTACCTCCTTGAGAGGCAGGCCGGGCTCCTGCGGCCGGGCAACTTCGCCGCGGGCCAACTTTCGCTTGAAGGCTCTCGTCTTGACGGCTCTCGTCTTGACGGCTCTCGTCTTGACGGCTCTCTTCTTGACGGACTTCTTGCGGGTGGACGCCTTCTTTACCTTCGCCTTCGTGGCGGCTTTCTTCTTCGCCGTCTTTTTCTTCACGGTCGGCTTTCTGGCGGGTTTGTTCGCGGTCGCCTTTTTCTTGGTCTTTTTTCGCGTCGATCTACGCTTTGCCATCGAGATTTCCACCCCTCCGGTGAAACCGGACCGCTCAGGGACTTCTTATCTCGCCCACAGCGCCACAAGTCAATAGCCCCACTGCCGAGGCTGCCACTGACCGCCGCCCAGGATAGGCTATCCCGACCATGAGCATCCGCGAGCGAATCGCCTTCTTCGGCCAAATGCGCAGCAATTTCGAGCAAACGGGGGCCCTACAGCCCTCGTCCCGGCGGCTGGCGGAGGCGATGGCGGCGCCGTTGCGACGGTTTCACGCCAACGACGCGACCAGCGCAACCCGGATCCTCGAAATCGGCCCCGGAACCGGGGCCGTCACCCGCGCCATCGCCGCCTGCATGGGGCCGCACGACGCGCTGGACTGCTACGAGATCAACGAAGAGTTCGTCCGCTATCTGCGCGACGCCATCCGCAACGACGCCGCCCTGGCGCCGCGTGCCGATCAGATCCGCATCCACCACGCCGCCGCACAAGAGCTGACACCAGCCGATCGCTTCGACTTCGCCATCTGTAGCGCGCCGCTGAACAATTTCGATGCCGTGGCCATCGACGCGGTCCTCGAGCCGATGCTCGGTGCGGTCACCGCCCGCGGCACGGCGACGATTTTCGAGTACGTCTTCTTTCCGGTGCTCCGACGAGCGATCAGCCCGGGAGCCCTGGGAAGACGGTTGCGTGCGGCTCAGTCGGCGAAATCAAAGTGGCTGGCGCGCTGCGGCCGTGACTCGTCGCTGGTGCTGAGGAACGTGCCGCCGGCCCGCGTTTACGAGCTCGGCCCGCTTACCGGCCGGCCCGCCCGGCTACGCGCTCGAACGCGCTAGCTGCTCGAGCAGGCGGTCGATGTCGTCTTCGGAGTTCCACACGCCGGGCGATACACGGATGCCGCTCTCCCGCATGCTCACCGAGACCCTCGCCTCCAGGCACCGCTGGTAGGCGGCGCGGGTGCGTTCCGGGTCGTCGCACACGAGACGGAAGATCGACGAGCGGTGTCCGTCGGCCAGCGAGCTCTCGGCGCGGAAGCCCGCCGGCAACCCGTCGACAAGGCGATCGATCAAGGATCGAGTGTGGGCGAAAATACGCTCGATACCGATCGCTGCGAGGAACTCGAGCGCGGCGGCCATCGGCATGCAGTTGAGGAACGATGCAGTCTCCGGCGCGTCCCAGCGCGCCGCGCCCGGCCGAAAGTCGACGCCGAGCTCTGTCAGCTTGTTGAAATCGTCGGCCCCAGCGACCGTCGTCCAGTTGACGACGGGTACCGGAAGCCGATCGACCCACGCCGGATCGACGTAGAGGAGCCCGGTTCCGTAAGGCGACAGCATCCATTTATAGCCGGCGGTGGCGACCACGGCGGCTCCGGCGCTACGCACGTCGAGCGGCACCGCACACACCGCCTGGGAGGCGTCGATGAGGAACGCGATCTCACGATCACGACAGATCCGACCGATCGCCTCGACGTCGACCCGGTACCCGGTGGCGAAGTTCACCTGCCCGACAGCGACCACCCGGGTCGTGGGGCGCAACGCGTCGGCGATGCGATCGGGTGTCAGCCCACCGTCGGTCGGCACCATGGTGACCTCCACTCCGGCCGGACGAAGGGCGATCCAGGGCAGGTAGTTGGCGGGGAACTCTCCCGCCGGGATCACGACGTGATCGCCCGGATTCCAGTCGAGCCCCTCAGCGAGCAGCGCCACACCGGAGGAGGCGCCGGTGGTTACGGCCAAGTCGCCGGGATCACAGCCAAAGAAGGGTGCGGCCGCTCGCCGGACCCGGTCGGGCAGGGTGAAGTAGATGCTGTCGTCGATCGACGAAGGATCGCGCTTCCACCCGAGCGCCTCGCTCACGGCATCGATGGCGACCCGTGGGAAGGGACCGTGGTTGGCACCGTTGAGGTAGGCGGTGTCGCCGAGGTCGAAGTCGCTCTTCCAGCTCACCCCGCTGCCGCCCTCAACGGAGTTCCTCCGGGTAGTAGTCGCGGATCGCCTGCCAGACCCAGTACTCGTTTCCGTCGATGTCGATCGAGAGCAGGTCGAAGGCCCGCCAGGCGATCTGTTCGTCGGGATTGATCTGGGTGTAATACCCGCCGCTGCGGGCCGCCGCCTGCTTCATCAGGCTCCGCGACCAACGCTTGCCGACACCGATGCCGACGTAACGCACACCCTCGGGCACCAGCGCCGCCAGCTTCGCCGCGTCGCGCTCGCCCATGATCGGGATGCCGGAGCCGACGTGGACCAGATGCGGATTCCCGCCGGCGGCGATCAGCGCGTCGGTGATCGGCTTCACCCCGCGCAAGGCAGCGGCCAGATCGAGCGCGCCAACCAAATGCGTTTTTTCCAGCTTGGCCAGGGCCGCCTCGATGTGCGGACCGGTGGCGGTCTGTTTTTCGGTGAGACGAGTCAGCTTCGTCGAGGCCGTGACGATGCTGAACGTGTCGTCGTGCTCGGCGTTTTCCAAAAGTGAGCGAATCACGTCGATCTGTACGCGGGCCAACAGCGGGTTACGATCGCCGGACGTCTCGAACAGAAACACCCAATCGCGCCGCTGGCGTTTTTGTTCGCTCGGCAGCAGCGGCCGGTGACGGAGCATCAGATATTCGGAGCCCTCGTGCCGGGTCGAAGAGAATTGGGTTGATTGGGCCATTTGGGCCTCGTAGCCCGCGTCGTAGAGGTCGACGACGACGTCGCGGTCGAGGCGGGTGTTGGTCTGCTTCGCCGCAAGCGTTAGGTCGCCGTTGGTGCGCTGGGCCGTGACTTCGTGCGAGCGACACGTCCAGGGCCGTTCGGCGTGTCCGCGGACGTGAACCTTGAGCGTCCACTCGTCGACGACGCCCAGGTTATGTCCGGCGGGAAAGCGATAGCTGGTCCGCCCGTAGAGCGAATCGAGCCGCTGGGTGTAGCTGAGGATGATCCGTTTTTCCTGGCGGCCTTCGAGCGGGAAGACGCGCATCTTGAAGGTGCTGCCGTCGAGCCATTCCAACAGGGCCGGGTCTTGCATGCGGTATTTGATCGACTCGAACACCTCGCGGCCGTAGTTGCGTTCGACCATGCCGCCTTCCATTCGCTTGCCGGCCACATACATCGCCAGCCGCGAGATCGAGGCGTCCGGCGGCAGCGGGAAATAGAACGTCCCCTCGAGCCGCTGCGGCAGGTGGTTGAAATACGTCTGGTCGATCGTCGTGCGGGCAAAGCCATCTTCGATGTGGACGTCGACGTGATACTTGCGGAGCGTGAAGCGGGCCTGCTTGCCCTCGTGCTCGACCAGCAGGGCCCCACCGGCGAAATCGCTCTCGGGCACCAGCGGCGCTTCGGCCGCGGCCATCAGGTCCTTGGTCCAATCGAGCGCGTGCGAGGCGCGGGGAGCGACCTGCACTTTGACATCGCCGGCCCGCACACCGCGGCGCAAGATGACTTGCTGACCCGTGTGAATCTGTTGGCGGAGGCCGTCAATCTTGACTTTGCCTTGAGTTACCAGCACACGGTCCTCGCGCTCATCCACGTCGACGGCGAAGCGGGTGCCGAGGGCGGAAATCTGCCGGTCGGGCGTTTTGACGATGAATGTTGCCGCATCGCCTCCCGTGCC
>JADFNY010000167.1 GCA_022563115.1 Acidobacteriota bacterium
GAACCCCTCCCGGGCCTCGACAGCGGGCGTGACATTACCCTGACGGTCGACCCAGACCAGCGCGCTGTCCGGGTCGGGCCCGCCCGGCACGTAGACCAAGGTTCCGTTGCCCGCTGCGGCGAACAACCCCGCCCCGTTGGTCCTGTTTGTCGAGAGCCCTTCCAGAACCTGCACCGAGGGCTCCCGCACACGCAGCGTTTCGGGGTCGAAGCCGACGGCCCGCAAGGTCCCGGCCCGTGCGTAGATGATGTGTCCCGTCTCCACGAACCGTGCGCCGCCGCCGCCCGGCACGACGATCGTCTGCTCGCCTGTTTCCAGTGAGATCGCCGCGATGAGCGCCTCGTCCGTCGACACCAGCCCTTCGGTGGTGATGGTCACCAGGACGGCGCCGCCGCCGGGCAACACCGACGGCCAAAGGAGGCCTTCCTCTCGCCGTTCCTCGGACAGGGAGGCGACGATCGTGGGCTCGCCGCCGCCGGCCGGCACCTGCATCAGCGGCTCGCCGAAGTTAGCGAACACGATCCGGTCGTCCTCCGTCCAGGTGGCGCCGTATCGCGCCAACGTGTCGGCGACGAGGACCGCGGCGCCACCGGTGACGGCGATCTTCATCAGCTTGTCCTGGGTGCTGAAGCCGATCCACTGGCCGTCGGGAGAGAAGAACGGATTGAAGGCGAAGTCGATTCCGGCCAGCGGCACGGGATCATCGTCGCCGATACGCCGCAGGTAGAGCTGCGAGCCGGTCCCGCCCACCGGCGCGGCTGCGAAGACAATGAGCGAGCCATCGGGGGAAATCGAGGGAGGGGATACCAGCCTGGTGCCGTCGGGAGCCGGCATGGCGAAGCGCATGACGCCAGCGGCACCACCGGCTGGGGTGCCGCGCGCACTGAGGAACGAGAGACCGGCGATCAAGAGTGCCGCGGCGGCGACCACCCAGGGAAGCACACGCAGCCATACGGAAGCCGCCTTGGCTCTGGGGGACACTTGCACCTCTTCGGGCTCCTCCAGAGCCTGTGCGACCTCGACGCGAAGGTCCCAGGCGTCACGCACCCGGTGGCCGGCCTCCTTGGCCAGGCAGCGGCGCAAAAGCCTCACGACGCTCGCCGGTGTCGAGGGCGGCAGCCTGCCGAAGTCGGGCTCCCGGTGCACGATCGCCCCGAGGATATCGGTGGCCGTCTCTCCTTCGAACACCTGCGCGCCCGTCAGCATCTCGTACAGCACGCAGCCGAACGCCCAGATGTCGGTGCGCTTGTCGACCGGCTTGCCGCGCGCTTGCTCCGGGCTCATGTAGGCGGCCGTCCCGAGGATCACCCCAGCCTGGGTGGCCGCCATCATCGTCGGCGAGGCCGAAAGATCGGCGGAGACCCCCGACGCTGCCCCCTCTGCCTCGAAAGCCTTTGCCAGCCCGAAGTCGAGGACCTTCACCTTCCTGTCGGGAGTGACCTTGACGTTGGCGGGCTTCAGATCCCGATGGATGACGCCGCTCTCATGTGCGGCTTCCAACGCCTCGGCGATCTGGCGGGCGATCTCAAGAGCTTCCTCGACCTCGATGCGCCCCGAGCGAGAGATGCGCTCACCGAGCGTCTCGCCCTCGACCACCTCCATGACAATGAACCGCTGATCGCCCTCATCCTCTAGTCCGTAGATCGCCGCAATGTTGGCGTGGTTCAGAGAGGCAAGCAGCTTGGCCTCACGCTCGAAGCGAGCAAGGCGGTCGGGGTCGGTGGCGAAGTCCTCGGGCAGTACCTTGATAGCGACATCGCGCTCAAGCTTGGTATCCCGCGCCCGATACACCTCTCCCATGCCGCCCTTACCGAGCGGTTCAAGGATCTCGTAATGACCTAGCGTTTTGCCGACCAAAATGAGTAGTCCGTTCCGGGGAGCGTGCGCGGCTAGCCTAGCCGGTATCGCTCGATTCGATCAACGGGCTGTGCCCCGGATGACGGGGTCGTTCCTCCTGGGAAGCGGGCGGGCGGGAGGCCATCCTCACATCCGTCCGTTGACGCTCTAGTTGAGGTGGCACTAGAATCCGCCGGACCAACTAGACGGAGGTAGACCCAATGGCTTCAAAGCAAGTTGATGCGCATCGAGCCGCCCACGAGAACTGGGAGCGGCGTGAGTTTGACGCGGTAGTAGCCGACATGGTGGAGGACTTCACCTACGAAGACCATTCCCGTGGTCTCAGCATCACGTCACGCGACGAGTTTGTAGACTACGTCTCGGCCTGGGCTGAAAGCTTCCCCGACGGGACGATCATCGAAGGAGCCGCCTATCACGATGCGGGTGACACGTCGGTGGCTGAGTTCATCCTAGAGGGAACGAACGATGGTCCGTTTGGGCCTTTTCCCGCGACTGGACGACACGTCTCGCTGCCCATCTGCGAGATCATCCACTTCGACTCTGAAGGGCAAATGGTCTCCGGAGGCATCTATTACGATCAGCTGTCGATGTTAGTCCAGCTTGGGCATGCGGAGCCGACTGAGGGGTAACTGCTAAGTCGAGGCGAGTTTCCGGTCAGCAGCCGCTCTTCGCTGATATGGAATCGAATCCTAGAACGGCGCTCTCACCGCCTCCTAGACCACGTCCATCAGCGCCAATTTCTCCGGGCACTCCGAGCAGTCAGCTACATGCGTGTTCAGTAGCTGTGATTCCTCATCGGGCAGGTCGTTCTCAAGCCAGGCGAGAAGCGTGGGCCAGGTGCGGCAGATGTCGGTCACTACCCCGTCGGCACCCGCTGCTTCAACTCCTCGAACCAGTTGAGGACCACGCTTAGCGGCGTATCGCGGTAGAAGGACGAGTAGTCGAGCATGAGAAACCTGTCGCCGTCGGGGTGGATGTCGTAACCGACGGAGTACCGCCTGTTGACCAGCAACTCGGGTTCGCGGGCCACAAACTCGGCGTCGGTTTCGACCTCTACGACCATGAGTCTGCCTCGGGCACGGTAGTAAACGGCTTTGCCATTCGGTGCCCATACAGGATTGCTGCCTCCGTTCGAGATTTGCCGCGGGAGCATGTGGGAGAACCCGGATCGCCCGCTAGAAATCCCACGCCATGCCCAGACGAAACACGCGCGGCGGAACGATGTCGAAGATGCGGTCGAAGTTCCGGCCCGAAAAGTGGTTGGCGCTGGTCACGGTGTTGGTATTGAACGCGTTGAAGACGTCGAAATACGCGTGCAGGACACCGTAGCGACCGACGCTGAGCTGCTTCTCGGCCCTCAGGTCGAGGATCTTCAACCAGGGGTAGGCGGCCGGTCCGATCGTGTCCTCGCCGGGCGCGACGACGTCGACGTTCACTTGGAACTGGGCGAGCTGCGGCCATTCAGAACGTCGAAAGCGGTAAACACGACGTCGGGCCTGGCCGCTGTTGAGGCGTAGAAACACGCCCAAGTTGACCCCGACGGGCTCGGCGATCAGGTAGTTTCCGGTCAGCCGGATCAGGTGCGGGCGGTCGAAGCGGTCGCGAACGCCGTTGCGATTGATGTCGAGGTTGGGATCGGCGCCCACAATGCCCCGAAAGCTTTTCGCCCGTCCGTAGTTGTACGAGGCGAGCAACTGCCAGTTGTTCGCCCACCGCTTCTGCACCGAAAACTCGATGCCGCGGTATCCGTAGTCCTGGTCGAAACCGAACTTCTCGGGGTTGGTGATCAGGAACTCGTCGTTGAACGGCGGGGTCAACCCGTAGAGCGTGATCGGGCCGCCGTCGTCGGGCGTCCCGAAGATGCCGTCGGGACCCGGATCCTGCGCTTCGAACGGCACCCAGCGATCGGGCACCCCCAGGGTTTCCGCGATCGGGCCGTAGGGATCGCCGAGGTTGATCTCCCCGACGTTGTTGTTGCGGTTGCGCCAAACAAACGTGCCGGAGAAAAGCACGTCGCCCATCATCTCCTGCTCGACGCTGGCCGTGATCTCGTCGGTGACCGGTGAACCGAGTGTTTCGTCGTAGTCGACGTTGATACCGGGGAAGAAAGCGCGACGCAGCGTCGTTTGTTCCCCGAGCTGGAACATCCAGTCGCCGTTCACGTCGCTCCAGAAGTAGTTGTGGAAGCCCACGCTGCCGGGGTTGCGCCGGCGGGCCCACGTTACTCCCTGCCATTCGCTGTAGCGCGCGTAGCTCGCCTTCAGGGCGGTGCGGCCGTCGCCCCAAAGGTCGTAGATGAACCGGATGCGCGGCACGAGATCGCTCCACACGGCGACCGGATCGAGGCCGGGGATCGTCTCCTCCTGAAACCTCTCGCCGAGCTGCGGCCAGTACGACTCCGGTCGCACCTGGTCGGGATACCACGACTTCGACACGTCCCAGCGGAGGCCTGCGATAATCGTGAGGCGGTTGGCGATCGTCCAGGTATCCTGCGCGAACAGCGAGAACTGCCGACCCTTGTTGGTCTCGCCGTTGGGCTGATCGACCGTCAGCATGTCGGCGGGGTTGACGTTCCACAAGGTGACGAGAAAGGGCGTCAGGGGCACGCCACCGATCGTGTCGAGCCCCTGGACCAAACCGAATGCGATGTTGGTGGCGACGAACTCCGTGAAACCGGCGTAGTCGCCGCCGACCTTCAGCTCGTGACTGTGTCGGGCACCGGCGACGTAATGGTTGAGGCTGCCGCTGAGATCGACACGGTCACGAACGTTGTTCGACTCGCCGCCGGGCCAGCCAATCGTGTTGACGTCGGGGTTGGAAGGGTACAGCAGCCCGGTTTGGTCGAAGTCGATCATGAGTGGAACGTCGAGGAAGGCGTCATGGGGCGCCGGCGCGGCCGTGCGGCCGGGCACGCCCGCCGGATTGTCCTGCGGGTTGCGAGCCCGCAACGCGACGCCGTCCCCGACGTTCGTCTGAGAGAAACGAACCGTAGAGAAGGTGTCGGATCCCCACACCGCCTGCCACTCAAGTTGCGCGACGTTCGAACTGGTGTCCTCGTTGCGGGCGAATTCGGGTGGCGTGCGGGCGCTAGCGCCGAGGTTGGCGCGGAACTTCAGCCCGGTGAGGTACCGGAAGCTGGCCTTGTGGTTGGCGCTGAGCTGGGCCGTCGTGTTGATCGTCCAGTCGGTGAGCTGGACGTCGTCGGGATCCGTCTCCGGTACGCCGACGATCAGCTTGTCGGTATGAAAGTTCCAATAGTCGACGAAGAACCAGGCCCGATTCCTCCAGATCGGCCCGCCGACCTGAAGATCGACGTCGCGCAGGAGGAGGTTGGCGTTGTCACCCTCGAGGCCCGCCTCCTCGAGCTCCGAGTCGATGTTGGTCGAGACCATCGAATCGTTGTTGTAGAGGATCTTGGTGCGGCCGTGGAAGTTGTTGCTGCCCGACTTCACCACCATGTTCAGCATCACGCCGGGAACCTGTGTCTCGATGTCGTGCGCGGCGGTCTCGAAGGCGATCTCCTTGAAGGAATCGACGGCGAAGTACAGCAGGGTGGAGTTCGTGGCCACCGGATCGTTTACCGGGCTGCCGTTAATCTTGTATTGGTTCTGTGACCCGCCCAGCGCACGGAAGGTCGCCTGCTGGCCGCTCTCGGCGCCGTTAATCTCGTTTTGGTTCTGCGACCCGCCCAGCGGACGGAAGGTCGACCGCTGGCCGCTCTCGGCGCCGCCAATATCGATCCGGCTCGTGACCACACCGGGGATATGATCGAGCACGCCCGCCCAGAGTCCCGACGCCGTCGGCGTCAGATCGATCAGGTTGTCGGTGTAGAGGCTGCCGACCTTGGCGCTCTTGAGGTCGACCAGCGGGCTTTCACCGGTGATCGTGATCGTTTCCTCGACCGAGGCAAGCTCCAACTCGATCACCAGCGAGGTCGTGCGGCCGGTCGTGATCCGCAACTGGTCGTGAACGAAAGTCTTGTAGCCGTCGCGGCTGTAGGTGGCCCGATAGAGTCCGGGCACCAGGCCAAGCGCCCGGGCGGTCCCGTCGACGCCCGTGTAGTGCTCATGGGTGCCCAGCGGCCCCTCGACAAGCATCAGCACGTCGGGCAACGCCACACCGTCGGGGTCGATCACCCTCGTGTTCATCGCACCGGTACCGGCGCCCTGTGCGAGCGCCAGCGCGGCCCACGCCAGGGTCACAAGAAGCGCCCATCCGACGGGCGCCAGACAGCGTCGTCGTTCGTGGAATCTCAATTGCACACCAATGGTTTCGCAGACCATGTTGACGGCTCCTTATCGGCAGGAGAAGTCGGCACCATTGTAGTCGGAAGGCGGGAGCGGCTTACAAGGGCTCCCGAGTGACTGCGCAGCGGGATGGCGGGCGGTGGTGAGGGTCCGCGCCGTCACCGCAAGCCGTGTTCGACTGTCCTCGTGGAGGCGCGGCCCGGACAGGCGCATCACAGCGTGACTCTCACATGACGCGAAGGTGAACGTTCGGAACAGCGGGAAGCGAACATTGAGAGTGTTACAAACCCATGGAATGGAACACTCGCGTCGAGTTCTACGGGCCGGACCGGCGGCGGACTGTGCTCGCCGGCTGAATCTCCCTCAGCGAGGAGTTTGCTGTCGGGCAGAATGACCGACCCATCCCTAATCTGTTCACTCAGCGAAACGATCAGCAGGGCACCGACAAGAGGGTCGCGGGCCGTCGACGCCATCTGTAGCAGAGCGATCCCACGAGACTGGAGTGCCTGTTGTTGGGCTACGCGAGCCTGCCAGAGAGTCGATGAGGCCAAAATGGCTACACCTTGATCGCCACCTTGCGACCCAGGCGGGTGTCCTCGCCGAGGTACACCTCGCCCATACCGCCAGCGCCTAGCTGCTCGATGATCTTGTAGGGACCGAGGGTTGTACCGACCAAGATGATGGCTCCCTACCAGGGGGAATGCGCCGATAGCCTACGTGGAATGGGCTGGGGGGATCAACGGGTCGAGCCCACCGGGCCGCCGGGCTGAACTAGAGATTCACGAGTTGGGCGCTTCTGGTTTCGTCGTCCCCGTGAGTTTCCGTCGGAAGACTGCCGAGAACCCCCTCAGATTTTCCGCCCTCTCGCGCCCGATCTTTTCCACCCATCCAGACCTACCCATTTCTGAATACGACGCGCTGACAGGGCGGTTTCCGGGGCGCTGGGGAGGTCGAGATACAGGTGAGGAGGCTGGGCCAGGTGGGGCAGGTGTCGGTCACTATCGCCCCGTCGGCACCCGCTGCTTCAGCTCCTCGAACCAGTTGAGGATGATGTTGATCTTGGGATGTTCGGAGGGCTCGCCCATGTGCAGGACGAGGAAGCGTTCGCCGTCCGGGTGGACGTCGAAGTGTGCGCGATCAACGCCCCACCAGATCTGTGTGCCGTCGAACAACGGACTGCGTGTTGACACGCGGCCCCCCAGCACGGTGACCGCAATGAAACTCCAAAGTTGACCCTCCCGATAGATTAGCCGGTCATCGTTGTAGCTCCACACTGGGTTGTACGCTTCGCCCGTAGAGACCGGGGTTTCGCCCGCCGCTTCGGGGAATGCCGTGATGTAAACCTTCGGGCTCCCCCCCTTTTCCGAGACGTAGGCCAATGTCATGCCGTCATTCGACAGCGCTGCGGAATATTCGTCGAACGCACCGTCAAGCAACGGTGTCTGCGATTCATCCTCGACATCGAAGATGAATACGTCGCTGCTTGTCGAGTTCTGCCGGAATATCAACCTCTTGCCGTCCGGATGCCATGCCTCCGGCCAGATCTGATGCTCACTCTCGAGGAGCGTCTCTGGATCGCTGCTGCCGTCGGCAAGTACCGTTTGGATGACGAATGCCCCAGAAGTTCGCGACCCAAACGTTATCCACGTGCCATCGGGTGTCCAGATCACGGAGGAAACATCACCGGTCGTCGTCAGTTGATTCAGCGCACCGGAGCCCACGTCAAGGGTCCATGCATCGGTATTCCCTCCGTCGTTGATCACGACCGCAATCTGCTGCTGACCTGGGGATAGCCGCGGCGACAGGAAGCGTTTCCACTCATCGAAAACAAGTTCAACGTTTTCTTCGAGGTCCATCCACGCAAGGTGAGTTCCCAGGCCCGCGCCTGCAGGTGCATAGGCGAGCACCCCGGTGTCCGAGAGAGCTGCTTGAACGGCCCCTCCACTCTCAACCCGGACACTTT
>JADFNY010000168.1 GCA_022563115.1 Acidobacteriota bacterium
AACGACCCGGGTCCAGGGCTGGTGGGTGTGGCCGAAGGCGATCGCGTCGCCGGCCCTCAGACCGGCACGCTCGGCCATCCTGCGGCAGAAGGCGTTGTCGCGATCTTCCGTCCAATAGAGGGTGTTGACCGTCGGCGCACCGTGGACGAGCAACAGCTTCGGGCCGCCCGTGTGCCCACCCAGCGGGCGGATATCGAGGCGAAACGGCAGGGCGCCGAGAAACTCTTTCGTCTCCGGTGTGCAGTTGGCCCGCGTCCACTCGTAGCTGAGGCGCGATAGCTCCTCCTGGCGCGGATCCTCGTGGCGGCAACCGCAATGTTCGTGGCCGGTTCCGATGGTGGAATCGTAGTTGCCGGCGACACCGGGGATATTCCGCTCGCGAACGAGGGCGACGACCTCGTCGGGCGACGGCGCGTATCCCACCAGGTCGCCCAGGTGGAAGACGCCGGCGACCGCCGGCGCCGCACCGATGTGCGCAAGAACCGCCTGCAGGGCCGGAAGATTGGCGTGGATGTCGGCAATCAGTGCATAGCGCATCATGCTCACACGATAGGCGGCACCGTTGCGCCATTCAAACGGGTACGCGCGAGGTCGAATCACGCGTCGTTTTGAAATATCATTAAGATCTGTGATTGGCGCGGCCAGATCGTTCGATCGCGCCGTCGCGACCCGGCCCGGTCCCACGATTCCCGCCGCGATCGAACTCGCTTTTTCAATGCGCATCAGCGCAGGAGCACCGTCATGGAAGCTGTTAGCAGCGACCTGCACGCCTTCGACGCCGCCGCAGCGGTCGATCGCGTTCCCTACAAGGTCGCGGACCTGTCGCTCGCCGAGCACGGCCGCAAAGAGATCCACCTCGCCGAGCATGAGATGCCCGGGCTGATGGAGACGCGACGTCGGCGCAGCGAAGACAAGCCGCTTGCCGGCGCCAAGGTCATGGGCAGCCTTCACATGACGATTCAGACCGCGGTCCTTATCGAGACCCTGGTCGATCTGGGTGCCGACGTGCGCTGGGTCTCGTGCAACATCTTCTCGACCCAGGACCACGCCGCCGCGGCGGTCGCCGTCGGTGGAGAGGAAACCGGTGGCACGGTCGAGAACCCGCGCGGCGTTCCGGTGTTCGCATGGAAGGGTGAGACGCTCGAGGAGTACTGGTGGTGCACGAACGAGGCGCTTCTGTGGCCCGACGGCAGCGGCCCCGACCTGATCGTCGACGATGGCGGTGACGCGACGCTGGTGATCCACAACGGTTACGAGTTCGAGGACGCCGGAGAGGTTCCGGAGCTCGACGCCGACAACGAGCCCGAAGAATGGGGCGTGATCCTCGATCTGTTGCGCCGGGAGCTCGCCAAGGACCCGCAGCGCTGGCACAAGACGGCCGCCGGGCTGAAAGGCGTGTCCGAGGAAACGACCACCGGCGTCAACCGTTTGATGCAGATGGAGAAGGCGGGGACCCTCCTGTTCCCGGCGATCAACGTCAACGACTCGGTCACCAAGTCGAAGTTCGACAACATCTACGGCTGCCGGCACTCGGTCGTCGACGGCCTCAACCGCGCTACCGACGTCATGATCGGCGGCAAGGTTGTCGTGGTGTGCGGCTTCGGCGAGGTCGGCAAGGGCTGCGCCCAGGCGCTGCGCGGCCAGGGCGCCCGCGTGGTGGTCACCGAGATCGACCCCATTTGTGCGCTGCAGGCGGCTATGGAGGGCTACGCGGTTCGCAAGCTCGAGTCCGTTGTCGAGAGCGCTGACATCTTCATCACCACGACCGGCAACTTCGACATCCTCACGGCCGACCACATGGGTCGGATGAAGGACAAGGCGATCGTCGCCAACATCGGTCACTTCGACAACGAGATCGACATGGCCGGGCTCGCCAAGGTGCCCGGCATCCGGAAGGTCAACGTCAAGCCGCAGTACGACGAGTGGGTGTTCGAAGACGGCCACAGCATCCTGGTGCTGGCGGAAGGCCGCCTCATGAACCTCGGCTGCGCCACCGGCCACCCGAGCTTCGTCATGTCGGCGTCGTTCACCAACCAGGTCCTCGCCCAGATCGAGCTGCTGCAGGAGCAGGACCAGTACGAGAAGAAGGTCTACGTGCTCCCGAAGAAGCTCGACGAAGAGGTCGCGCGCCTGCACCTCGACCACCTTGGCGTCGAGCTCACCGAGCTGACGCAGAAGCAGGCCGACTACATCGGCGTGCCCGTCGAAGGCCCCTACAAGCCGGAGCACTATCGGTACTAGGAGCGCCGGGAAGCGCGCGTCTACGGCGTTGCGCTTGTTCGGGCTCCTTACGACGCACTGGTCAGTACGACTCAGTCGCCCTCACTGCGCGCGCCTTGTATCCGCACACTTCTCGACCCTCCCTGAGCCAGCGACGTCCTCCCACCGGCGCGAAAAGCGGGCAGCGAGGTGCCGCAGGCACCGACAGGCCGGGGGAGGGTGGTGGGAATTCAAATAAAGCGGGTGGTGGGGATCGAAAAGATGATCAGTTTGTAAACAGATCGAAGATATTCCCCAGCAAGCTGCTGTCGGCGTGATAGAACTCGGTGTAGCGGCATCGAGCGCACGTTACCCTGCTGAAGCGTGCTCCCTGGACATCGAAGATCTTCGACCAGAAGCCGCTGGCGCAACGTAGCTCGCCGGTCTCGTACTGGTCGTGATCGCATTTCGCGCAGGTGAAGCTGATTCCGGTCACCTTGGTACCTCCGATCGGGGTCATTAACTGCCCTTGACTGTGCTGCAAACGCGGAATTTGTTGCCCACCCAGACAAATGAACAAGGCATTTACCAAAGAATCGGACTACGACGAGCTTGCCGAAGTCGTCGTACGGCCGGTCGACCCATTGCCGCCCGACGCACCGAACTACGTCACGCCGGAGGGAGCCCGTGGCGTGCGCGAGGAGCTCCGCAGGCTGATCGATGAGGAGAAGCCGGCCCTCGAAGCGCAGGCTGGCGCCGGGCAAGAGTCCGACGGCGCGCGCGCCAGCGAAACCAAGACCAAAGCCCGTAAGAAGCTCACCGAGATCAACGCCCGTATCCGGTTTCTCGAGGACCACGTCAGCCGTTTCGAGATCGTCGAGACGGCGGGGCAGGGTGGCGACAAAGTTCGCTTCGGGGCTCGCGTCACCGTGCTGAACGGCGAGGGCGACGAGCGAACCTACTTGATCTGCGGCGTCGACGAAGCCGAGCCCGAGGCCGACGCGGTGAGCTGGATCTCGCCGATCGCCAAGGCGCTGCTCGGCCACCAGATCGGTGACCAGGTGACGCTGCAGCTCCCACGCGGCGAGCAGGTACTCGAGATCATGGAGATCGAGTAACTAGCAGGGAGGAGCGGCAGCGCCGCAGATGGCCTCTTGTCGTCGTAACCCGCCAGACCCATCACACTTTCACCACCGTCTGCTAGCGTTTCGCGTCGGCATGTGTGTATCTTCCCGGCGTCGACACCGCGCCGCCCGGACAGGGCGGGGTGGCGGTTCGGATGGGGCTTGGGCGGCCCCCTGGGCCGGGCGGGTGGGGAACCCGCCGTATGCGGATGCGCCCAGAGAGGGGGTGATCCAGTGATATCTGACTGTATGGACTTAGTGGAGGTGGCGTCCCCCTAGGGGAACCTCCTGAGCGTCCGTGGCGCTCACTGGGCGACACCCCGTAGGGGGGGAACCCAACGCCACCGACCACAAAGCTTGCCCCGGCCCCTCACAAAGGGGGGTCGGGGTTTCTTTCTTGACAGGGTGCTGAAAACCCCCGGTGTTTTGCAGCACGCTGTTGAGAGTCAGGTGGGCGACCTACCGGTTCAATCAGCGCCGTCGATGAGGCCGAGCTTCTCGAGCTCGGCGGCGAGCTTGGCGCGATTCTCTGGCGCCATCGGCACGAGCGGCAGCCGGTAGTTCTCTCCGATGCGACCCATCATGGCCAAGGCGGCCTTGGCGGGGATCGGGTTGGTCTCGATGAAGTTGGCATTCATCAGGCCGAGCAGTCGGTAGTGGATCTCGCGAGCCCGGTCGAGCTCGCCGGTGAGCGCCTGGCGCACCATGTTGCTCATCTCGGCCGGCACCTCGTTGGAGACGACCGAGACGACGCCTTCGGCGCCGAGGCTGATCATCGCCAGCGTGAGATGGTCTTCACCCGACAGCACCGAGAAGCCCGCCGGCCGCCCCGCGAGGATCTGCATCACCTGGCCGAGATCGCCCGAGGCTTCTTTGATACCAGCGATGTTGGGGTGCTCGGCGAGCTGCAGCACGGTGTCGGGCAGGAGGTTCGAGCTCGTGCGGCCGGGAACGTTGTACAGGATCAAAGGGATCTCGACGGCGTCGGCGATCGCAATGAAGTGCGCGATCATCCCGGCTTGGGGGGGCTTGTTGTAGTAGGGCGCCACGGCGAGGATCCCGTCGGCACCGATCTCGCGGGCACGCGCCGCCAGCAACGTCACGTTGCGCGTGTCGTTGCCACCCACGCCGGCCAGGACCTTGGCGCTCCCGTCGACCTGCGAGACGACGGTCTCGACGACGCCCATGTGCTCATCGTTGGTCATCGTCGAGGCCTCGCCGGTCGTGCCGCAGGGGACGATGCCCTCGACGCCGCTTTTCAGCTGCCAATCAACCAGAGCGCAGAGGGCGTCGTCGTCGACCGCCCCGTCGGCGGTGAAGGGCGTGACCAGCGCGGTATGGGTTCCGTGCCACGAAGTGCTCATGTGGAGCCGGCTTCACTCATTGGCGCTCTGGTACATCTCTCTGCCACTGTTGCAGAAGGTCTTGCCCATCTCGGCCATTCCCTGGGCGACGGCCTGCTAGGCGGTGCGGACCATGCCCTCTTCGGCGCTCTGGGCGTTGGCACCGCGGGAAAGCTGGCGGATGCGGGCGTCGCGATCCTCCATGAAGGGCTGTAGGACCACCGCGGCGCTCGGGTCGACGATCTGGCGCAGGGCCAGGGCGGCGGTGGCGCGCACTTGATCTTCCCAGCGGTAGCCGAAAAAACCGAAGCGCTTCTCGGCGAGAATGGCGCCGAGGGCGTTGATGCCGACCGGGTCGCCGATTTGGCCGAGCGCCTGGCAGCACGCCACCACGAGCTCCGGGTCGCGCAGCGTCTCGACGATCTCGGCCAGCGCCACGGCGGCGGCGCGCGACCGCAGGTGAGCCAGGCTTCGAATGGTGCCCTTGACGACGCCCGGATCGTTGGACGCCGCGAAGGGGGCAAGGATCGGGATCAGCCCCACGTCGTCGAGTCGTTCGGCAAGGCGGAACGCGGCGCGCCGGATCTTCGGGTTGTTGTCGCCGATGCAATAGGCGACCTCGTCGCGGAGATCCTGGGTGACGATGTCGATGACCTCGAGAATGTGAAAACGTTGTTCGACGGTTACCTCGAAGTTGAGGGCCGTCTTGATCTGTGCGGCTGACGCCGAGCCCATCTCGGCGAGTAGGCTGGCCGCCATCTGGCGGACGCGGAAATCTTTTTCCTGCTTGATGACGTCGATGAG
This sequence comes from Acidobacteriota bacterium, assembly GCA_022563115.1. Taxonomy (GTDB): domain Bacteria; phylum Acidobacteriota; class UBA890; order UBA890; family UBA890; genus UBA890. The sequence goes on from JADFNY010000168.1 coordinate 5,471, forward strand.
CATCGACATGGCGGGACGCCCGACCCCACCCAGAACAAGCGCCGCGAGCTCCTGACGCTCGGGTTCGCCGGACTTGAGGTCGTCCTCGAGCAGCTGCTGAACGGTCGGGTCGAGGTTGCGGTCGAGGATCTTAGCGAGGCTGGCGGCGTTGCGATCGTCGCTCGTTTCGATCTGCTTGCGCCGCGCGTCGAGGGCCAGGAAGATAAGGCTGGCCGACTGATAATCGGAGAACTGCACGGCCGTCCCGGCCAGGATGTGGAGAATAGTAGCCAACTCGTGGAGCACCCGCGGCTCTTGTTCCTCGGCCATCGCGGCGACCAGCGAATCTGCGGCCAGCTCGCCGTACTTGCGTTGCAGCGCCAGTGTCAGTTCGTGCAACAGCCGGCCGCAGGCTTTGACGATCTCCTCTCGGATCTCGGCGTCCTCGAGCTCATAGTCGGCGAATATCTTGTTTAGAAGCTGGCGGAAGAGATCGTCCTCGCCAGAAACCAGCAGCTCTTTGCCGAACCGGGGGATCGCCTCCCGCAGGTCGGCGCCGCTGCCTTCCGGCGAAAGCTCCGCCATGGCGCCCTCGGGCAGCTGCGGCACCGGGCCACGGGGCGCTGTCGCGTCACCGAGGTTGTCGAGCACCGCAGCGACGTCGATGTCCTCCGCCCCTTTTGCTCGCGGCTCGCCGGCGCCTTCGACGCTGACGAAGTCCTCCTCGCTGGCCTCGGCGGCGACGCGCGCCGCGAGTTTGGCGTCTTCCGGCAGTTCGTCGAGCAGCATGCTCTGCACGAGCTTGAGGGCGTATTGGTGCTCGTTCAGGAACAAGCCCCGCAGACCGGCGCTGCTGGTGAACTCCTTCCAGAACTCGTCGCCGATCTCGTCCGGAAGCTCGCGTAGTGCATCAACGAAAGTGCCGAGCTCATGCTCGGTGACGTTGGCCAGGAAAGTGATGCTGTGCAGGCTCGAGGTCTCCATGAAGTCCAGAAACGACTGCGCCAGCGACTCGTACTCGAGCGTGTTAAGCCGGGCGCCGTTGGCGAGCAACGAACCGTCGACCGCCGACAGGCTGAGCGCCTGATGATTGCTCAGGATGCCGCGCACCGAGCCGTAGAACTCGTCGATGGCGTCGCGCACCGGCTTGGTATCGAGCGGATACAGCTTGATGTTCTTGGTGGCTCGATTGAATCCTTTCAAGAGCTTGGGAATCTCGGCGAGTTCGGACTCCCCGAGCTCTTTCTTGGCGGCGCGCATGCCGCCACCGGATCGCTTGGTGACCTCCGAGTAGCGGACCTGCCGGGCGTCGATGTGCTCGAACCCGTGTTCCTTGACGAACTTCTTCCAGTAGCGGCGATCGATGTTCTCTGGCTTGAGGTGGGCGAGGCCCTCGAGCAACGCCAGAATCTCGTCGTCGGTGACGCCGCGATCGAAGATGAGCCCTTGCAGCTGAGAGCGAGTCATCAGGCCGATTAGTGAGTCGGCCGGTCCTTGGAAGCCAGACACGTCGAGCTGTTGGCCATTGGCCGCCAAGCCGTCTTCGACCTGCGACACCGTCAGGCGGCTGTTGCGCTCGAAGATCCGATCGAGCACCTCACCGAGCTCGACCCGCGAACGAACCACCGCCGAGCTTTCCGCCGGGTATAGCTGGATGCTGCGGGTGGCGGTGACCATGGCGCGGAAGAACGTCGGTAGGTGCTGCTGCACACTCTGGGGGTCGAGACGTTCCTCGACGTTGATTTCCTCGATGTCCGCGGTGTAGCTGGTCGCTTCTTCGGGGTCGAAGACAATGCCAGCAATGTCTAAGGCACCAACGCCAGGAACTTCTGGCGTTTGTCCCACAAAGCCAAATTCCACGATTGTATCGCTGACATCAGCTATTCTGATAACAGTTGCAATGTACATCCCGTTATCATCGGGCAAGTACATGTCCTGGTCAGAAACAATGTTGCGTCCATACTGAAGCGAACATGCGTCACCGTCTGCGGCTGAAGTGCTACCAACCTCAAGACGGATAATGCCTGGATGGTCAGCAACTGCAGTTACGAGCGTGATGTTAGAAACAGCAGCACCCGCAATTTCAGCACCGAACCAACCATGCGGTCCAAGATTAGTGATTACAACACCAGTACCGTCAACAAGGTCAGCCGTCACAGCAGTATCAATGAAGTCTTCATGAATACTAATGGTGGCTGGACCTTCGATCTGGTCGAAAGGCAGTGAAGCGAAAACGCTTGACGTACCTACTCTTGTATTTACCATAGTTTTTTACCTCCTTTACTTTGCTCCGAGCATGGGGTCGTCCCCTTCACGGGTTGCTTAAGGTAAGGGATTAACTCCCTTATACATATAGTCTTGTTTGTACCAGACGAAGCTATCAGATACGAAGAACCGTGAACAAAAGACTGCCTAACCCAACAAGGATAGCCCACATTTCCCGTCGAGTCGGGTATTCGGGATGGCCTTTCTCAAGATGCCTTTTCAGGTCGGCTCTCATTTCAAGAACGATTTCTCTCATAGTCAGCCCGCGTGTGTCGTTTGGCTCATCCATTATTTTGCTGCAGGG
>JADFNY010000169.1 GCA_022563115.1 Acidobacteriota bacterium
CGCTCTCTTTTCCGCGGGACGTACGAGGGCTTTTTAATCGAGTCCGGCGTATTCCCATCCTGCTGCAGGACCATGCGGATTGTCCACCGGCCCGGCTACAGCGGCTGGTGGATCGGGCCGGTATGCCGAATGTGGCGGGCGCCGCGTTCGTGCACCGTGACCAGGCCTTGCCGTTCGTTCGCGTCACCTGCAACAACTGCAACTGTGATGGGGGCTGAGTTGCTGGGCAGACGAACAATTTGGGTGACTTCACTGATTGCTGCATGGTTGTTCGCCGCGGTTACCGCCTTGATTCCGACGAACTTCAGTTCCTCGACCATGCTGGGTGGCGCGGCCATGTAGGTTCCCGCCCACCCCATTCCCGATCCGAAGGCGGGCCAGTTTTCTCCCTCGTGGATGACACACTCCACGTTGGCAAAGGCTGCATGCGCGCGGCGAAGGTCATCTTCTTGAACGGGCCGACGAAGTCCCACTGCTCGTTGGCTGCCTCCAGATCGCCGACGATCTCGATCTCGGCCGGGTCACCGCAACCGAGGCCGCGGTCGTGCGCCATGCGGATGTACTTGATGTTCATCGGGTCCATGCCCATCAAGCGCGCCGCCACGGCGTCGATGGCGACCTGGTCGGCGCTCGCCAGGATGATGTCCTTAACGTAGGGGATCATGCAGCGCGGCCCCGGACCGTCTCCTGCAAAAGTCCCGTCCATGACCGCGAACACGCCGCTGTGGATCTTCTTTTGGATCATCAGCAGATCGACCAAGGTCTCGTGGATGACCGGGTGGGTCCAGTGGCGGCGCTCGTTGAGCAACCCGCCGAAGGCGTTCTTCATCGCCCCGGTGGTGGTCGTGAAGACGTGTGTCTTGACGGTCGGGAAGTGGATGATGTTCTCACCGATGAAGCGCTCAGGGATCCGGAACCCCTCGGGGTAGACGTCGTTCAAACAGATGAACTCGTCGGCGAGGTCGCCGACCGCGTCGCGGATGTGGATCCACTCCTCACCCTCGTACAGGTGGATATTGCGCAGCCCGTGCGCCTCGACGACGTTGATCTGCTTGTTTTCGCGCTCGCCGAGCTTGGAGTCGATCACCACGGTGCGGTTGTGGCAGGCGTGGATGAGCTCGGGGTCGTAGCCGTCCTTCAGCATCGCCCGCACGACACCCTCCATCTGCCAGGGCGTGGTGGAGCTGCCCGGGTAGAAGAAGTGCCAGGAGATGTTGATCTTCAGCGCGGTGTCGACGTCCTTGGCGAGCACGTCCTGGTAACCAGCCAGGTTGAGCAGCTCGTGGTAGTCGGACAGCACGCGCCGAGGCGAGGTTTTCAGAACGGCGACGCGGCTCTTGACCATACGGGATCCCTTCGGGTTTGACGAGAGATTCTAGTATGGCAGCAATGCCGTTGGGGCCGCCCCGGCGCCGCGGGCCCCGATCTTTGCCTCCTCGACGCGTCCTGTCTGGAAATCGGCCAAGGTCTGGCCGAGGTTCTCGCCGGGGTCTTGGGATTGCGCCAACGCCGCAGTCGTCGAGCACACCAGCAGCGTGACTACCGACGCGATCCGCGGCAAGGCCAGCCTACTGAGCTCGCTCGTAGACCGCGTGGCCGACGCCCGTGATCTTGCCGGCCGCGTCCATACGGATGTACTCGTTGCTGATCGTGTTGCCGTCTTCGGAGAGCGTGTTGATGATGACCTGGGTGACGCGGCCGTTGCGCATGTTGATGATCCGGGTGCTGCGCTCGTTGATGACCTCGACCGCTGTTTCGGAGCCTTCCTGGCCCTCGACCGGACGGAACTCGCCGTCGAACATGGTCACGTAACCCCACGAGGAAGTGTTCCCGTTGCGGGTAGTCGCCACCGTGATCTTCATGCCGCCATCGCCGTAGGGCTCGTAGGTCATGACGTTGTTGGGGTTGGACTGGTTGTTCCAAACCCCGAATCGTGAGCTACCGGCGCTCTGCGCGGAGACGTTCGTGACAGCTGCGAGGACGATAGCGATGAGCGCGAGGCCCAGGGCGAGGTTGCGTGTGCGCATCGACGGGATCCTGTCGGTGGGGAGGGGAATGGCGTTCTCGGTCGGGACCGCAGCATACTGCCGGACCCTCGGGATCACCAGGGGTGGCTTCGCGCGGCGCGGGGGTTGTTTTACGCGGCGCGGCACCCCCGGGAGTTCTTCGGCACCCTGCTACCTCGGGTGGTCGCAGTAGCGGCCTTGACCAAACGGAGTCCTAGCGCGTAGAAGGGGGGCAACCGAACCTGGAAACCGGAGGATCACGCTATGCGCTACCGTTTCCCCACCATTCTTTGCTCTCTCGCCTGCCTGCTGCCAGCCACCGCCGTGGCGGCCCAGGATCTCGACATGCCGCGGCCGATCGCCGGCATCGACACCGTCTTCATCGAGGAAATGACCTGGATGGATGTGCGCGATGCGATCCTCGACGGCAAGACCACCGCGATCGTCGCCACCGGAGGGGTCGAGCAGAACGGCCCCTACGTGGCGAGCGGCAAGCACAACTTCGTGTTGCAGGCGACGACCGACGCGATCGCCCGAGAGCTCGGCAACGCGCTGGTTGCCCCCATCATCAAGCTGGTCCCGGAGGGACGGATCGATCCGCCCTCGGGGCACATGCGATACCACGCCACGATCAGCGTCCGCCAAGAGACGTTCGAAGCGATGCTCACCGATGTGGTCGGCAGCCTGGCGGCGCACGGGTTCACCAACATCGTGCTGATCGGCGACAGCGGTGGGAACATCCGCGGCATGGAAGCCGTAGCCGAGGCACTCAACGCGGCGTGGATGGGCGCGCCGGCGCGGGTCCACTACATCCCCGAGTACTACCGCGAGGACATCTACAGCTGCCAGTACCTGAAGGCCGAGCTCGGCATCTTCCAGCAGCCCGACGAGTGCCGCGCGACGCGCAACGAGTACCACGACGATTACCACTACGAGTCGATCATCGCGACCGTGAATCCCGACATGATCCGCGCCGACCAGCGCATCGAAGCCGGTTTGTTCAGCATCAACGGCGTCGACCTGAGCCCCCTGGAGACGACGATCGCCAACGGCCGGAAGCTGGTAGAATACCGGGCTCAGATCACCGTCCGCGCCATCCGCGCCGCCATCCAAGGACAATGACGTGCTGACCCTTCTGTCGCCGGCCAAGACGCTCGATTTCGAGTTCTCTGCGGACGGCTTGCCGACCACCGCGCCCCGCTTCGAGGAGGACATCGAGGTTCTCCTGGGGCGCTGCAAGAAGCTGACGGTCGCCAAGCTACGGGAGCTGATGAAGCTCAGCCAACCCCTGGCCGAGCTCAACCGCCACCGGTTTCAGGCCATGACCCTGCCGTTCACGGCAGACAACTCCAAGCCTTGCCTGCTCGCCTTTCGCGGCGACGTGTACCGGGGCCTCGATGCGGCGAGCCTCTCGAAGCGCGACCTGAAGTGGGCGCAGAACCGCCTGCGCATCCTGTCGGGCCTCTACGGCATCCTCCGACCGCTCGACTTGATGCAGCCCTATCGCCTCGAGATGGGCACCCGGTTGTCCAATCCCCGCGGCAAGAACCTCTACGACTTCTGGGGCGACCGGCTGGTGGAGTCGTTGAACGCCGAGCACGCGGAGCGGCCGGTCAAGGCGGTACTCAACCTGGCGTCGAACGAGTACTTCAAGGCCGTACCCGAGAAGCAGCTCGATGCGCCGCTCGTCACCGCTCTGTTTCAGGAGATCCGCGACGGTAAGCCGAAGACGATCAGCTTCTCGGCCAAGCGTGCCCGCGGGCTGATGGCCCGCTTCATCGTCCGCAACCGGATCGATGCTCCGGAGGGCCTGAAGGAGTTCGCGGAAGAGGGCTACGGCTTCCGCCCCGAGCTCTCCCGCGAAGATCGCCTGCTGTTCGTGCGCGAACAGAACTGGGCCGCCTGACCCTGCCGGCGACATCGCCCCCGCCGTTGCTCGACCCTGACGCCGATCCGGGCCGAACTACAGAATCTCGTTGAGCGCTTTGTCGAGCGCTTCGACCGTTCGATCGACGTTGTGGAGCTTATCGAGGCCGAAGAGCCCGAGCCGGAAGGTCTGGAAGTCTTCCGGCTCGTCGCAGCGCAGGGGAACGCCGGCGGCGATCTGCAGGCCGGCGGCGGCGAACCTCTTGCCGTTCTGGATGCCGGCGTCGTCCGTGTAGCTGACGATGACACCCGGCGCCTGGAACCCCTCCGCCGCCACACTCTTTATGCCCTTGCTCACCAGCAGCGCTCTCACCTTGTCGCCGAGCTCCTGCTGTTCGGCTCGGACTTTGTCGAAGCCGTAGGCTTCGGTCTCCTCCATCGTGTCGCGAAAGCGCGCCAGCGCGTCTGTCGGCATGGTCGCGTGGTAGGCGTGGCCGCCGTTTTCGTACGCCTGCATGATCTCGAGCCACTTGCGCAGGTCGGCCGCGAAACTGGAGCTGGACGTGGAACCGAGTCTTTCGAGCGCCAACTCGTTGAGCATGACGAGACCGGCGCACGGTGAAGAGCTCCAGCCTTTTTGCGGGGCGCTGATCAGGACATCGACACCGGCTACTTCCATGTCGACCCAGATGGCGCCCGAAGCAATGCAATCCAGGACCAACATGCCGCCGACCCCGTGCACCGCACCCGCCACGGCGCGGAGGTAGTCATCCGGCAGGATCATCCCCGAGGACGTTTCCACGTGCGCCGCGAACACCATGTCGGGTTTCTCCGCCTCGATCGCCGCCACGACTTCCTCGATCGGCGCCGGAGCAAACGCCGGCTGCTCGCTGTCATCGACCGGCCGCGCCCTCAACACGGTCGACGCCGACGGAATGTCCCCCATCTCGAAGATCTGCGTCCAGCGGAAGCTGAACCAGCCGTTGCGAATCACGAGACACTTCTTGCCGGTCGCAAACTGTCGCGCCACCGCCTCCATCGCGAAGGTGCCGCCCCCGGGGACGACGACGACGGCATCGGCGACATAGACCTTCTTGAGGGTCGTGGAAATATCGTTCATCACCCCCTGGAACGACCGTGACATGTGGTTGAGCGAGCGGTCGGTGAAGACCACCGAGTACTCGAGGAGTCCGTCGGGATCGATATCGGGGAGTAGGCCTGGCATGTTGGTGTCCTTGCTCGAGAAATGGAGAGCCTAGCAGGCCGTCGCAACCAGACCCATCACGCTTTCACCTCGCCTGCTAGCTTCCCGGTCATCAGCCACTTCGCACAATCCGGCCCCAGCTCCTCGAGGGCGCGCTCCTCGTAGCGCCGCCGATCCTCTTCCGGTAAGCGTTCCGCCCAGCGACCGTTGACGCCCTTGTTGATGAACACCTGGGCGCCCCCGTCCCAAAACGCGCCGCCGAGCGGCACGCTCTTGGTGGCGTTGGCCTTCATGTAATCGAAACTGCAGTGCTCAAGGATCTGCGGCCAGACATCCTGGTTGATCGGGATGTCGAGGAAAGCCGCCATCTTGCGGATCTCGCCCCCCATGTCGGCCTTGAGGTCCGCGAAGTGCACGAAGTGCACGTTGGGCAGGTCGCGGATTTCCCACCACGATCGAATGTTCTCCCAGAAGGGCCAGAAGGGATGCCCGTCACGCTCGAGCCAATCGCGGAAGTACTGCACGACGTCGTCGGGGGGCGGCTCGATCGGCGGCCCCACCCGACCCGGAGTGTCGTTGAGCGCCTCGTACCAGAGCGCGTTGGCGTTGACGTGGTGGTTGTACATGCTCCAGACGACGTCGCGCCCATCGCGGGCGATGTACACGTACTTGGCGGCGGGCGAAAACACGAGGGCATCGACGGGAAGGTGCGTTTTCATGAACCGCCGGTGCTCCTGCGCCTCGACCAACGGCAGCTTCACTTCCTTGAGCGGCACCCGCAGATCCATCCACGGTGACATCTCCGCCACCTCGAGGCCTTCGGCAGCGTCGAACAGCAACTGCGCGATGATCTGCTGCAACCACGTCGTGCCGGCCTTCGCGTAGGTCGCGATGATGATGTCGTCGTCGCGAAACTCCAGATCGTTCCAGATGGTGGAGTCGAAGTGATGGCTGTGAAGCTCCCGTGTCTTGTGCGGCCAAGAGATTTCCATTACTTGTAAACAATCCCTCCCTTGATCACGCGCTCGACGTAGCCGAGCACGTTGATGTCGAATAGAGGGTTGCCGTTGACCACGAGGGCAGAAATCTCTCTCCAGGCGGACTCGGTGTGGAAGTTTGTCGGGCTACCGGAATCGGTTCCCATTCCCAGGACGACGTTCGCCTCGATGAACTGGCGCGCCGCGATCTTGCTGTTGCGGACCCGGTGAGCGATCTCGGCGATGAGCTCATCGGAATAGGGCGGGTTTCCGCCGGAGCCGGCGTGCTGGATGACATCGGTGCCGCCGCGAATCGCACCCCAGATCGCTTCCGGTTCGTACAGGTGACTGTGGACCTGCACTCCGCGTCGGTGCGCCACCTCGACCACGGCGCGAATGTCGTCCTCGGTCATCCCCGCCCAGGTCTTGATGACGTCCACCCCCGCTTCGATCAGCTCTTGCGTCTTTTGCGCCGCTTCTTCCGGGCTCGAGATGCCGTACTGGAAATAGTCGGGGAGCGCCGCCCACGGTCGGCGGGCGATCCACGGGCCGCTCACGATCATCCGCGGTCCCGGGATCTCGTCGGTGTCGATCCGATCGCGAACATCCAGGATTTCGAGCGGCGCCCCGAGGTCGACGGCGGTCGTCACCCCCGCCAGCAAGAGCTGCTTGGCGGAGATCGCCATGAGCTCTTCCATCCGCCCGGTGAAGATCGGAAACCAATCCGTGTACTCGCCATGGCCCATGATCATCAGGTGGACATGCAGGTCGATCAGCCCCGGAAGCATCGTCATACCGGAGGTGTCGATCACGGTCGCGTCAGCCGGCACCTCGATCTCGGATGCCGGACCGACCGCTACGATTCGGTCTCCTTCGATGAGGATGGCGGCGTGATGGATCGGCGGCGCCTCGTACCCGTCCAGGAGCATGCCGCCGACGAGCGCCAACTTGCCGGCTGCCTCTTGAGCGCCCACCGGGCCGGCGCCGGCCCATGCTGAGAGCCCGAGCGTGAGGGCGAGCGCCGCGACGCAGCCGAGAGACTTGCCGATCCCCCGGGCCCAAGAGGGTGCTGAACGGCACCCCCGGGAGTTCTTCAGCACCCTGCTAGTGTTCCCTTTCCTCGATCCTCCGCTTGATCACCTCGGCGGTGCGCTCGGCGCGCGCGTCGGAGACCAGCTTGGCGAGCTCGAGCGACCTACCGAGGTCGGCGATCGAGAAGCCGTTGATGACCGCCTGGCCGGTCTTCACCCGCTCCGCCCAGCGGACCGAGCTCGGATCGGTGAGCATCATGTTGAGCGTGATCGCGGCGCCGTCGTGGAGGCCGTCGCTGGGCATGTCGTCGGTAATGACACCGAGATCACGCAGCACGTTGGGGGTGCCGGGAGGCGCCCGGTAGTACTCCGCGATATGGATGGCCGCCGCCTCGCCGTTCCACTGCGCGGTGAGGGCTTCGGCCACATTCGCCATGCCGGTCCGGTTTCCGCCGCTGTCGCCGATGAAGATGATGTTCTCGAAGCCGTGCATCTTCAGGCTGTGTGCGGCGTCGGTGAGCACCGCCTCGAAGGTCTCCTGGCGCAGACTTATGGTGCCGGGACTCCGCATGTGGCCGCTCTGCGGCTCGATCGAACCCTCGGGAACCAGCTCGAAGATCGGCGCACAGAGCGCGTTGCCGAGCTTGCGCGCGATCGCGTCGCAGTTGGCACGGAGCACGTAGTTGTGCTTGCCCGTCACCAGCCACGGGCCGTTCGGCTCGATGCCGCCCGTCGGGATGATCGCCGTCGTCTTGCCCGAGCTCAGAGCGTCGCGGACGTCCATCCAGGTCATCTCTTCGATCCACACGGTGTCCGCCGGGGGCAGCGGGTTCGGCGTATCGGAGCAGTTGTACTCGTTGTTACGGCAGTTGCCGCCGCCCATCGTCCGCGGATCGGGGGCGGGCCGCTCGCCTCGCGCACCGCC
>JADFNY010000170.1 GCA_022563115.1 Acidobacteriota bacterium
TTGGGCAACCATCGACCCGGCGTCGGGCACCTCGACCACCGCGAATAGCGAACGGTGAGAAGCGTAACCACCGTTGCCGGAGACTTCGCGACGGTCGGCCCCCCGGAGCCCCACCGCGGGCTCGATGTGCTTGACGAACCAGGCGCACGATGAGCAGACGGAGCCGTCGGGGTCGGCCGGCTGCAAGCCTCCCTGACAGCTCCGACAGCGCCGGCAATCGGTGATCGCTTCGAGTGCGCGGGAGACTGGCCGCGCACTACCGCGCACTGGATTGGCGGGGGCGGTCATGATGCCCCGGCCCCATGCTGCACGAGGCTATCGAGCGTGCGCTGATCGGCGGCCGGGTCGTCGCGGATGACCAGGCCACGTCTCGACCGCTCGTTTTTCCACCACGTCGTGTCGAGCTGTAGCTGCCGTTCGAGGCTGTCTTGGTCGGACGGCGACAACAGCGCCAACCCGGCGAAGGCGGCGAGCTGTTTTCGAGCATCGCCACGCGGGCACGAGCACAGCCACAAGTTCCAGCCGAACGGCATCGGCGGGATGTTGCCGGCGGCCTCGGCGACGGCGATCGCGGCGCGGTCCAGCTCGCGGGGGCCGCCCAGCATGCCGAGGCTTGAGCAGCGGCTGCACGGGGGCAGAGCCTCGAACTTCGCCGACCACTCGGTCGACACCGGCCCTTTGCGCCAGCCACACCAGCACAGCGTCTCGCCGCGGGTCATCTTGCGCTCACACTTCGGGCAGATCATGACCGGCGGCCCCCTGGTGGCTTGTACAGCTCGCCGTGGTACGACGCGAACTTCGTGGCGTTGAACAGCGTCGCCGGCCTGAGGTACTTCGACATCTCCTCGTCGCTGCCCCACTCCCTGACCTTGAACGCGATCACCGACCGGCAATCAGCCTCGGCGTCATCGAGGCTATGCCCGTTACGCGCTGCCAAGTCCTTGAGCCGAGCCATGATCATGTTCATGTGGGCGTCGACGTCTTGGTAGTGGCGCTCGGCCTTGTCGTTCAGGAAAGCCAGGAGACGTCGAGCCGCGGAGCGCAGCGACCTGCTCGACAATGTAGTTTCTTTCTTTGACTTCTGACTTCTGACTTCTGACTTGGGCTTACCGTGGCTTACATCGGGGTTTGGTAAACCGTCGTAATCATTCTTGATTACAGGTTGATTACGCTTCTTGTCACGGTGGCGTTGAACCGCTTCGCGCACTTGCCTGCGCCGCTCCTCTGGGTCGCGCCTCGCTCGATACCTGGCGTAGTTCAGCACGACCCATCCGCCGTCAATCGCCTCGATTCTGCGCCCGTCGTTGTCCGGCGTTCGGCTGTGGGGGTCGGGTGACGAGAAGCGTTCAATGGCAGCCTCCATCTGCTCGATGGTGACGCGAGCAATGTTGGCGAAGCCGGGCACCGAGCCTTCGACGAACCCGTCAGGGTTGCAGCTCGCCAGGATGGCGATCCAGACGCGAAGCGTGGCGTCGTCCTCGCACCAAATCGAGCTGGTGATGATCGAGCTGAACAACTTCGTGTAGCCGCTCATGATGGGTGGTCGGAATCCTCGCCATAGGCGGCCTGCTCAGTGATCCACGACTTCAAATCCTCGACGGTGATCAAGCGGCGACGACCCAGCATGAACGTCTTTGGTCCCTTGCCCTCCCGTAGTAGCTCATACAGAAACGTTCTACCGATGCTGGCAGCGGCAGCGGCCTGCTCGATGTTCAGCGCCCCCGCGCCCGCCGCACGCGAAGCCGCGACGGCTGCGGCGTCGCGAAGTCGCCGCCCCTGGTCCCGACGTAGCTGCTTGGCGGCTTCTCGTTCCTCGGCTGCTGCGACATCGATCTCGACATCGACCTCTTGCTCGACTACTCCTGGGCTGCTGCTCATTCTTGCCACCTCCACAGGACTGTGAATCAGTGTGAACGGCAGCGTAGCCAACGAGTGGATGAGGGCCGTGTGCTTACTCATCCACCGCCGCGACGAACGCTGTAGCAAGGCGGAGACGGTCGGACGCAACATACGAACAACACAGGAGATCGTCGGCGATGAACGGGCGGCAAGCCTACTTTCAGCCTACTCTGCGGCGGCGCACTGGCGGCGCACCTCCGGCGCGCTGATGTTGGCGCGGGCGGGGCCAGGGGCGCGGTCTGGCACAAGTCCGGCGGCCAGTCGCGGGGCGCAGTTCTCGTCGAGCTACTTGATGCCGAGCCTCTTCGGGCCGAGCCAGCTCCGCACGGTCCTGACCTTCATATCGAGCGTCTCGGCGATGTAGTCGGCCATCTTGCGCTGCGTGTACTCCCGGTGCGTCGGGTCGATATGGCGACGCCGGTAGGCGAGCGCCTCCTCCTCGATTTTCTCTGCGCGCTCGTCGGCCGCCGCGCCCGTTTTTCTGCCGCCCTTCGGAGCGATGCGCTGCATGTGCTCCCGCCGCTTCTCGTCGTCGACGCGCTTCTTCGCAGCCCGCATGGTGACGTCTGCTTCGTCGCCCACGGCAACCAGCTCAAGAAACTCGAATAAGGCTTGCTCGAGATTCTCATCGTCCAAGTGAGCAATCACGGCCCGCGCGGTGATCAGAGTCTTCTCGGCAAAGGCGGCCCGTGTACCTGGATCGTAAGGCGGGTCGTCCGGTCGCCGGGGCTCGTCGCCGAGCTGCCACAGGGCAAGGCGTTCGACACGCTCCGCGACGCCGCGCATGTCGGCTGGATGGTGCCCATTGATCCGAGTCGCGATAGAACGGCCATCTGCTTTGAGCCGACGATCGTCGTCGATCATGACGCCGCGGCCGGCCTGGTACGCGGCGAGTAGTTCCCGCAACGTCCGCTCGTCCTTCACCGCGCCGACGCCTTTCGCTTCCGGCTCATCCGTCGCGCCTTGCGCGTCGGCTTGAGACCGAACGACGGCGCGAATTTCCGGGCACGATCGGCGCGCCACGGCTCCGCCAGGTGGCCGTAATGTTGCTCGACCATTCTGCTGCTGCGGTGGCCGAGCTGCTTCGCCAGGTCGACCAGGCCGCCGCCGGCCATCAGGTACAGGCTCGCGTAGGTGTGTCGCAGCTCGTGGAAAACAACCCGCGGTTTGATCGTCGCGGCCTCGCACGCGGCACGCATCCGCCGCGCCTGCTGGTGGCCGCCCCATGGCCGCCCGTCGGCACGCTCGAACACCAGCTCGTCGCCGACGCGGCCCGCGACCATGCCCTCGAAAAACGCAATGCCGTCGTCGTTCAGGTAGAGCGTGCGCGGGTGGCCGCTCTTGCTCACGGCGACGTAGACACCGCCGACGGGGAAGCGCATGTCGGCGACGCGGAGCCTGGTCAGCTCGCCCCACCGGCAGCCGGTGTAGAGCGCGGCCATCACGATGGCGCGGAAGTCCGGGTCGCATGCGTTGGCGAGACGTTGCGCCTCGTCGCTCTCAAGGTATCCAGTGCGCTTCCCGTCGACCTTGTCGAACGGCTTGGCGGCGCGCAACGCTGCTTGGGCGGTCACCAGGCGATCGCGGAACTCCGGCGTCAGCGTTTTCTCGAGCAACAGCAGCGACTCGAACGTCTGGTTCAGCGCCGCCTTGAGCACCGACAGGTTGCGGTTCGCTGTCGACTTTCGTGCGCGCTTTTGATCGTCGGTCAGCTTGGCGCGCTGCGGCTGCTTGCGCTTGCCGCGCCGCTTGTTCGCCGTGCGCCGGCGCGGGGCGCTCGCGGCCATGCCCTCGTGCCATTGGCGCACCGCCCCCGACGTGAGCCTGTCGATCGGCAGCGTGCCGAGCTGCGGGTTGATCGCGCCGTCGATCACGTTTCTTGTCTGCGCCACGCTCGACTTGCGGATCTCGAACCAGCGCATGTAGCAGCCCATCGACCAGGCGACGGTCATCGCGTCCTCGGCCGGCAGCTCGTCGTCGCTGTCGTCGGTCCCGCCGATGCCCTTGAACGGATCGAACGTCATCGCCGCGGCGAACGCCTGGCTGTAGTCGAGGATCTCCTTGCCGTCGGCTTTGATTTTCGGCCGGTCGTCAGCCTCGCCGAGCGCGCGCCACTTGTACGGTGAGCCGTCCTCGCCACCGACGCGTAGCCTGGCGAACCAGTAACCGACGTCGGAATCCGGCTCGCGCCGGTAGCCGAGACCTCGGCCGACGGCCACCCTCGTCCAGTACGGCGACGACCGTTTCGCGAGGCGCTTGCGCTGGTCCCGCGTCGACAAATCGTGCTTCCGCATGGTGCCCCCCGGTGCTGCAGGTCTACTTTTAGTCTACTTTACCGTAGTGAACGCACCCGGACAAGTACGGACTCATATGGCCGTAAAGTGCTGGGCCATCAGGAGTTACGATGTGTTCGGTAGCATCCGAGGGAGTCCATAAAAGTGCTCTGCAACCCACTCTCAAGGCGGAGACACGGGTTCAAATCCCGTTAGGGCTGCCACCATTCTCCTCGCCCCTGTAAGCCGCTCCCGCCTTCCGACTACAATCCTCCCGGCTCTTCTCCCGACAAGGAGCCGTCAAAGTGGCAGGCAAAACAATCCGTCATTACGAGATTCTTGAACCGCTCGGTAAGGGCGGCATGGGCGAGGTGTATCGGGCGCACAGCTTTCGCTACTTCCGGTGTGCAGCATCGCTGCTCGCCATCCTGCTTGCCGTTGGCTGCACGGGCCAGGACTCCAGCCCGCCACCGCTGACGGCCGACATGCCTCTGCACCTCGAGGAACACCTCGACGTGGCCACCATCGTGGGTTCTGAGGTTCCGGCTGACCTGCCGGAGCCGGTCGAGTGGCGCTTCGACGAGCCGCAGCCGGATTGGAAGCCGGTCGTGACGATGAACCCGAACACCAAGCCGGTGAAGGTGGAGCGCACTGACGATGCGCTGCGGCTGACGCTGGACGAGTCCAACCACAACCAAGGTGGGATTCCGGTGGGAGGCATCGTCATCGACCTGCCGGAATGGAACGGCAGGGACTGGGGTTCCATTCTGGTGCGCGCCCGCAGCAGCGAGGGGATTCGTAACTTCACCATTGGCGTCAACACGAACTCGGGCGAGCCGAGCACGTCGCGCGCGCCGTTCGCCTACCAGTTCAGTACCGAGCGCGCCGACGCTGTCAACGACGGCAACGTGCAGACCTATGTGCTGCAAGCCCGGCTGGGGAGCAGTCCTTGGGAGGGAACCTGGAACCGGCTGGGCCTCTGGGTCTGGGCCGGGAAACCGGCAACCTTCGAGGTCCTGTCGGTCAGCTTGATCCCCACGGAGGCAGACTACGCCGACGCGCCCGTGGCGGTGAGCGCCGCAACCCGCTACGACCGCCGGATCGTCTACAGCCACGCGCCGGGGCGTCTCGAGTATCGAGTGCGGATCCCCAAGGCGGGGCGACTAGACTTGGGGCTCGGGGTGCTCCGGCACGACGACCCGGTGACCTTCGAGGTCACGGCGACCCCTGACGGTGGAGAGGTCCAGAGGTTGCTCGAGGAGACGCACGACGATCCAGGGAGCTGGGCGCAGCGGTCTGTGGACTTGTCGCACCTGGAGGGGCAGACGGTCACGCTGGCGCTAGGCGCCAACGCGGAGCGCCCCGGCGCGGTGGCGCTGTGGGCAGCGCCGACGCTCAGCGGCGCCCGCACCACCGACAAGCCCAACGTGATCCTCTACATCATCGACGGCGGCGCGGCCGAGCATATGAGCGCCTATGGGTACAACCGCGGGACGACACCGAACCTCGAACGTCTTGCTGCAGAGGGCGCGGTTTTCGAGCGCGCCTACAGCAACGCCTCGTGGTCGAAACCCTCGACACAATCGTTCATGACCTCGCTGCAACACAGCGTCCTGGGTGGCCAAGAATCCGACACCAGCACGATACCCGAGCAAGCCGTGACGATGGCGCAGTACATGCACGGAGCCGGCTACCAAACCGGCGTGTTCATTGCCAACCCCTATGCCGGCAAGATGAGCGGCCTTGACCGAGGGGTCGATCGCCTGAGCGAGGAATGGTTGGACAACAACTCGACATCGTCGGTTGAGCTGCACAATCGATTCTGGCGATGGCGCGAGGCCTACCCGGCCGAGCCCTACTGGGTCCATTTTCAAACCACTGATGTTCACCACCCATGGATGCCGGTAGCCCCATTTGCCGGCCTGTTCACCACACCGGAGTCGCGCGAGGCGTTCTACGAATGGGAGCGGCAAGTAGGAAGGCGTTGGCCGCGCCCGGAGGACATCGAGGAGGAGGGCATCGACCCGCAGGCATTCTCCGCCGCCCGAGCAGGCCTCTACGACGAGAACATGGCCCACAACGACTATCAGATCGGCCGGCTCGTGGAGCGTCTCAAGGCCGAGGGCGAGTGGGAGCGCACGCTGCTCGTGGTTGCCGCCGATCACGGCAGCTACCATGCCGGGCTCGGCTTGATCGACGCGGCGGCCTCTCCCTGGGGTCCCATGTTCAGGGCCTCCGTTAGCCGGGTGCCGCTAGTCTTCATATGGCCCGGGCGAATTCCTCCGGGACAACGTTTCACGGATTCCGTATCGATGATCGATCTGCTGCCCACCATCCTCGATCTGGCCGGTATGCCGATGCCCGAGATCATGCAAGGGCAGTCGCTCGCACCCCTGCTGCTCGGGGAGGAAGGCTGGGAGCCGAAGCCGGTAATCTTCGACGAGTTCCTGGTCGACCGCGACACAGGCGAGCTCAGGGGCCATATCGAGGTGATCGATGGGCGATGGGGAGCTTCCCTCACGATCAACCCGATGCCGGAAGGGGTGGGGCAACCGCGCTACCCGTTCGGCGGCCGCCCGGCTCCGCTCCTGCTCTACGACGTGTGGAACGACCCCGAGTGCCTCCGCAGCCTGCACGAGGAGCGGCCCGATCTGGTGGAGAAGTACACCGCGTTTCTCAAGGCCCAGTGGGAGGCGCACCAGATGCTGGCGACTCAGTTCACGCAAGGCGCGCAGGTGGCGCTGACCCCGGAGCAGCTACGAACGCTTCGGGCGCTCGGTTACATCCAGTGAGGCTGGGAGCGAACACCCACGTCATCCTCAACTGGTTCGAGGAGTTGAAGCAGCGGGTGCTGACGGGCGGGTAGTTCGTCTCAGGCGGTCCTTGTCCCTCCCGGATTCCGTGGGCCACCAGGTGGGCCAGAATCCTGAGATTTGCGGTGATCAGACGCGACTGCTGAGAATGCTGAGATTCCTGAGAGCAGCCTCCGAACCGCGCTTTTCGTGCTGACAGGGTCGGATTCCGCTCGGGTGCAAGGTTTGGGGCGACGGCGCGTGAAACCCATTGTCCGGACTCGAAATCCGGTATCCGCAAGGATGTGAGGGTTCGAGTCCCTCCCTCGGTACTACTTGACTGCCGCTACTGCCCTCGCCTACCCGAAGCGCAGTTGCGCAACGCCGCTAGCATCGCGACTCTCCGCATGTCCAAGCTCCAGCGGGGCGCTAGCCGGGGGTAGACCGCTCTGAGCCGCGGACCAGGCCCTCGACCTCTGCGCGGCACTCGGCGAGCATGACCGCCACGAAGGGGGCCAGGTCGCCTCGTTCGCGGATCCAGCGCTCGGAATCGACTGCGGTAACGTCTTCGAGGGCCTCGAGGACTCGGGACTCCGATTCCTCTCGGGCTTGCCGCACGGCCTGTTCGAACACCTCGTTCTCCAGCGCGAATTCCTCGGCCGCGGATCCCGAGGTTTCGGCTGCCGGGTATTGATCCTCGAAGGCCAGCCGCCATTCGACGTACTCCGCCGCGAGGCGACAGGGAGGCAACGCGGCAAGCCGATCGATGCGAACCCACTCCCGGCTCTTCTGCACCGCGAGCCAGGCAACAACCACAACGATCCCGCCGATGAGGATCTTGGCCCCGATGCCCAATCTCGTCTTTTCCATTGTGGGTTCGGACTGATGAACTTGTGCTCTCAGACTCCGCATCGAGCACAACCGGCATCATCTTACCGCCGGATGAGCCTGTCCCCCCCTCCCCGAGTTTCGCCCGACTCACGGTGGAGCTACCCCGCTT
>JADFNY010000171.1 GCA_022563115.1 Acidobacteriota bacterium
CCTCTCGGCGCGCCGGGGCGGCGGCGGGATCGGTGGCCGAGCTTATCGGTGTGACCATCGAGCGAAGCGGCTACACGGCCCTCCTGGAGCGCGAGGAAAACACCGACGACCGCCTCGGCAATCTGGGTGAGTTGGTGGCGGCCGCCAAGGAGATCGCCTCGGAAGGGGCGGAACTCGCCCCCAGCCGGGCGAGTATCGAGGAAGAGCCCGATGAACGTGTCGACGATGATCCCGTCGAGATCGACGCCGCCGCAAAGGTGCTCGATGAGCTGCGGTGGTTCCTCGATCGACTCGCCCTGCTCGCCGACGCTGACACCGACCGCGCCGACGTCGACGGGGTGCGCCTGATGACAGTGCACGCCGCCAAGGGCCTCGAGTTCAGCGTCGTGTTTCTGGCCGGCATGGAGGAGGAGCTGTTTCCCCATGTGTCCTCGCTCGCCGACGGCAACGTCGAGGAGGAGCGGCGGCTCTGCTACGTCGGCATGACGCGGGCACGGCATCGGCTGTTGATGAGCGCTGCCCGCAGTCGCCGCATCAACGGTCGCGAGCGCTGGCAGGAGCCGTCGCGCTTCATCGGTGAGATCGATCCGCGCCACATCATCGTGCGCGACTACATCAGCCCCCGCGCGGTGGGCTCGAAAGACTACACTTCGAGCCCGTTCAGCGGCCTGGGAGGCCGAACCGGTCAACGACAACGATCGAAGGGGCGGCGGCGCGCCTATAGTCGACAGTCGACACACCGCTCCGCCGCCAAAAACGCCGCTCCGGTGAGTTTCTCCGGCCCTACGCGTCCGGCGACGGACGCCGATCTACTCGAGGGGGCTACCATCGTCCACCCGATGTTCGGGCCCGGCAAGATCACCGCCGCCGCCGGCGTCGGCGACAAACTGAAGCTCGAGATCCGCTTCAACAAGGCTGGGACCAAGAGTGTTATTGCCAAGTACGCCAAGCTGCAGGTGCCCGAGTAGCGGGCGCCGAGAGGCCGGGGGTGGGTGGTGGGAAATCAAGAAAAACCGCAGGCATCAAGTTACTGCGGGTGGGTGGCAATCCAAGTAGGTTGCTACGTGGCCACTTCGCGCAGGCGCGCTACGGCGACAACATGTTCGCCCTCGCCGGCGTCGATCACTTTGACGCCCTGGGTGTTGCGACCTTGTACCTTGATGCCCTTGACGGCTGTGCGGATGAGCTTGCCGGCGGAAGTGATGATCATCACCTCGTCCTCTTCGTCGACGAGCTTCTGGGCCACCACCGGGCCGTTGCGCGGGCTGGTTTTGATGTCGATCAGGCCCTTGCCGCCGCGGTTTTGCGCCCGGTACTGGTTGACGTCCGTGCGTTTGCCGAACCCGTTTTCTGTCACCGTGAGCATGGCGCCGGCCTCGCCGACGATGTCGACGCCGACGACCACGTCACCCTCGGCGAGCCTGATGCCCTTCACGCCCATGGTGTTACGGCCCATCGACCGGCACTGCTTCTCGGGGAAGCGTATCGACTTGCCCAGGTAGGTGCCGAGGAAAATGTGTTGCTCGCCGTCGGTAAGCTTGGCCGCCAGCAGGCGGTCGCCTTCGTGGATCTTGATGGCGATGATTCCAGTGACGCGCGGGTTGGAAAAGTCCATGAGCGGCGTCTTCTTGACGAGCCCCTGCTCGGTGGCGAACACGATGTAGTGCCGGTCGTCGAATTTCTCGATCGGCAGGATGACGGCGACCTTCTCGTCGGGATCGAATCGCTCCAACAGGTTGGTGATCGCCTTGCCGCGGCTCGCCGGACCCGCCTGCGGCAGGTTGTAGACCTTGAGCCAGTAGCCCATGCCCCGGTCGGAGAAGACCATGATGTAAGCGTGCGTCGAGGCCGCGAACATGTGCTCGATGAAGTCACCCTCTTTCGTGACCGCGCCGAGACGGCCCTTACCACCGCGACGCTGCTGTCGGTATAGGCTCAGCGGCGTTCGCTTCACGTAGCCGGCGTGGCTGCACGTCACCACCATCTCTTCTTCGGCGATCAGGTCCTCGATGGTGAAGTCGTACGCCGTGGCGACGATCTCGGTGCGGCGATCGTCGGCAAACTTCTCCTTGATCAGACTGAGCTCGCTGACGATCAACGCCATGAGCTTCTTGTCGGAGGCCAGAATCGACTCGAGCTCGGCGATCTTGGAGCGGATTTCCTTCAACTCGTTGGCGATCTTGTCGCGCTCGAGAGCGGTGAGGCGGTGCAGTCGCATGTCGAGGACCGCCTGCGCCTGGACTTCGCTCATCTCGAAGCGCTTCATCATCTGCTCCCGAGCCGCGTGCGGATCCTGGGAGCCACGGATGAGCTTGATCACCGCGTCGAGGTTGTCGAGCGCGATCTCCAAGCCTGCCAAGATGTGGGCGCGGGCTTCGGCTTTGCCGAGCTCGAACAACGTGCGGCGCGTCACCACCTCGCGGCGGTGCTCGACGAACGACTCCAGCAGCCCCTTGAGCGTGAACGTGATCGGCGCGCCGTCCTTGATCGCCAACAGGTTGATCCCGAACGACGACTCCATCTGCGTCGCCTTGTAGAGGTTGTTGAGCAACACATCGGGCTCGTCGCCGGTCTTCACTTCAATGACGACACGCACGCCCTCGCGGCTCGATTCGTCGCGGATATCGGCGATGCCCTCGATCTTCTTGTCCTTCACCAGGCCGGCGATATGTTCGATGAGTCTGGCCTTGTTCACCTGATAGGGAATCTCGGTGAGGACCACTCGATCGCGGCCGCGCTTGCTGCGCTCGATGTCGGCGCGCGCCCGGACGCGGATGACGCCGCGTCCGGTCTTGTAAGCGGAATCGATACCGGCAGCCCCGTAGATGATGCCGGCGGTGGGAAAGTCCGGACCCGAGATGTGCTCCATGAGCTCGTCGATCTCGATGCCCGGATTCTTGATCAGCGCGATGGTCGCGTCGCACACCTCGCCGAGGTTGTGCGGCGGGATGTTGGTGGCCATGCCCACGGCGATGCCGGAGGAGCCGTTCACCAGAAGGTTGGGGAACCTGGCCGGCAGCACGGTCGGCTCTTCCAGTGAGCCGTCGTAGTTGGGCGAGAAATCGACCGTGTCCTTGTCGAGGTCGGCCAGCAACTCGTGCGCCAGCCGCGTCATACGGACCTCGGTGTAGCGCATCGCCGCGGCCGGATCGCCGTCGAGCGAGCCGAAGTTGCCCTGCCCGTCTACCAGCGGGTTGCGCAGGGAGAACTCCTGCGCCATACGGACCAAGGTGTCGTACACGGAGGCGTCGCCGTGCGGGTGGTACTTACCGATAACGTCGCCGACGACGCGGGCGCTCTTCTTGTACGGCTGGTTGTAGTAGTTGTTGAGGTCCTGCATCGCGAACAGCGTGCGTCGATGCACGGGCTTGAGACCGTCTCGAACGTCGGGCAGGGCGCGCCCGATGATGACGCTCATGGCGTAGTCGAGGTATGACCTCTTTACCTCTTCCTCGACCGATACGAGCGTTTTGTTCTCGATGTTGTCCATAACGGTCCGGGGCGTCAGATATCGAGGTGCTCGACCTCATGGGCGTGGCTCTCGATGAAGGCGCGGCGCGGCTCTACCTTGTCTCCCATGAGGGTCGTGAACACCTGATCGGCCTCGGCCAGGTCCTCGATCGTCACCTGCAACAAGCGGCGCGACTCCGGATCCATGGTGGTCTCCCACAACTGCTCCGGGTTCATCTCCCCGAGACCTTTGTAGCGCTGCAAGGTGATGCCCTTCTGCGCCACCTTCATCAAGTAGCTGAGCAGCTCTTCCTTGCTGGGAAGCTCCTTCTCTACGGTGCCGTTGCTGGACACGATGAAGGGCGGCTGGTGGAAATCTTCGAGCTCCTGATACAGGGTGAAGAGGGCGCGATACTCCGGGCTGTCGACGAACTCATAGCTGATGGTTACCTTTCCGACCAGCGCATCCGACTCGCCGGCGCCCGAAACGACAAGCTCGTTCAACCCATGCTCTTCATCGACGTTCCTGGTTACGCCATAGCCTAGCTTTTTGAGCGCTGCTACCAGCTTGGTGAGATCGTTGTCGCCGTTTTCGAACTGTTTCTTGTAGCGAATCCCGGAAGAACAGAGGAGCTCGAGCAGCTCCTGCCAGTAGTCCCGCCGCCGCAATTTGTCGACGAAGAAGCGGTAGCGGTGCAACTTCTCGAGCCGCTTGGCGAGGCTCTTGCCGGTGATCGAGGTCTTCGAGCCCTTCGAGCTGACCTTGCGCTTGTCGGCGGCGCGTTGCACGAGGAACTCCGTCATCTGCTTCTCGTCCGGCAGATACATCGCCTTCTTGCCGACCTTGACGCGATACAGCGGCGGCTGCGCAATATACAAGTTGCCCCGCTCGAGCAACTCTCTCATCTGCCGGAAGAAGAACGTCAGCAACAACGTACGGATGTGACTGCCATCGACGTCCGCGTCCGCCATGAGAATGATCTTGTGGTAACGGAGTTTCTCGATGTTGAAATCTTGTTCGCCGATGCCGGTCCCCAGCGCCGTGATGATGGTGCGTATCTCGGTGTTGGACAACATCTTGTCGAGGCGAGCTTTTTCCACATTGAGCACCTTGCCGCGCAGCGGCAAGACCGCCTGGTACTTGCGGTCGCGACCCTGTTTCGCGGAGCCGCCGGCCGAATCACCCTCAACGAGGAAAAGCTCGGCCCGTTCCGGTGAGCGTTCCTGGCAGTCGGCAAGCTTGCCGGGCAAAGAGGCGCTGTCGAGAGCTCCCTTACGACGCGTAAGGTCACGCGCCTTACGCGCCGCCTCGCGCGCCCGGGCGGCTTCGGTCGCCTTCTCGATGATCCGCCGAATTGCCGCCGGGTTCTCTTCAAAAAAGGCACCGAGGTGCTCGTTGACCACCGTCTGGACCAAGCCCTTCACCTCGCTGTTTCCGAGTTTGGTCTTGGTCTGTCCCTCGAATTGCGGCTCGGGAACCTTCACGGAGATCACCGCTACCAGGCCCTCTCGTACGTCTTCGGCCTGCATCGACTTGATGTCCTTGGCTTTCGATCGCTCCGCCGTGAATGCGTTGATCGTGCGTGTGAGCGCGGCGCGGAACCCCGACAAGTGCGTGCCGCCCTCCTTCGTATTGATGTTGTTGGCGTACGAATAGAGCGTCTCGGCGTAGGTATCGTTGTATTGCAGCGCAATGTCTACGGTGACACCGCCCTTTTCCGCGGTGAAGTGCACCGGCTTGTGCAGCACGTTCTTGTTGGTGTTGATCATCTCGACGAACTCGACGATCCCGCCCTCGAACAAGAAGTCGTTGCAGCGGTCCTTGTCGCCGCGTTCATCGACGATGCGTATATGAAGCCCGCGGTTGAGAAACGCCATCTCGCGCAGCCGGCTCGAAAGGGTATCGAAGCTGAAGCGCGGGCTCTCGAAGATCTCTCCATCCGGCTTGAACCGGACCTTAGTCCCGGTCTTGTCGGTCTTGCCGACCTTAGCAAGTTGGGTGATCGGCTTGCCGCGCACGTAGTCCTGTGTCCAGGTGGCGCCCTCGCGCCAGATCTCCAGGTGAAGAGATTCGGAAAGCGCGTTGACAACGGAGACGCCAACACCGTGCAGGCCACCCGAGACGGTGTATGTATCTTTGTCGAACTTGCCACCCGCGTGCAGGGTGGTCATCACTACTTCGGCGGCCGGCTTCTTCTCCGTCTTGTGAAGACCGACCGGAATGCCGCGGCCGTTGTCTTCGACGGTGACCGAGTCATCGATGTGGATGGTGACGCGGATGTCGTCACAATACCCGGCGAGGGCTTCGTCGACGCTGTTATCCACGACCTCGTAAACGAGGTGGTGAAGACCATCGCTGCCGGTCGTACCGATATACATCGCGGGGCGCCTACGAACCGCTTCGAGCCCCTCGAGGACCTTGATCCTGTCTTCGTCATAATCAGCAGTGGCTTGCTCTTTGATCGCCGCCTTGGTGGTCTTCTTCGTCGCCGTCTTGGAGTCCGCCATATACGTAGACCTATCGCTTGAGTGATTCCGCCGGGGGCCTTGAAAGTATACCGCGGCGAGGCCTTTTTTTCGAGTCGCCGGAGGCCAGCTAGGAAGCTCTTAAATTATTGAAAATAAAGGGGTTATTAGCGACCACCAAGGACAACGAAACTACATTCTCATCGGCATGATCACGTACTTGTAGTTCGACGTTTCGCTGCTCTGTTCGCAGGACTCCAAGAGACCTTGGCTGGCCGGATCCTTGAGCCGGAATACCACCTCTTCACCCTCTACTGCGGCAAGAAAATCGAGGATGTATTGGGCGTTGAAGCTGACCTCCAACTCCTCCCCCTCATATTGGACGGCCACGGTTTCCTTGGCTTCCCCGAGCTCCGGATTGCTCGATGAAACCGTCACCTCGCCGGCGGCGAACTTGAACCGAACCGCCCGAGACCGTTCGTTCGCCAGCAGGCTCACGCGGCGGATCGCGCCGGCCATCGCTTCCTTGGCGAAGATGACCGCCAGCGGATTCTCTGCCGGGATGACTTTTTCGTACGCCGGGAATTGTCCTTCGATAATCCTGGTCGCCAGCACACGGTGTCCGATTTTGAAGAACAGATGGTGCTCGTCCTGGGCGAACAACATCTCTTCGCCGTTACCAAGGTTGCGCAACTCAATAAGCGTCTTCTTCGGGACGATAGCCTTTACCTCGGCGCCGCTATCGCACGCCTCCTCCACCATCGCCAAGCGATGGGCATCCGTGGCTACCATCCGAATGGTGTGCGCGTCCATTTCGAGAAGCGCGCCGTTGAGCGCATAGCGCGCGTCTTCCTGGGTGACCGCGAAGATCGTGCGGCCGATCAGATCTTTGAAAACATCGTGGCTGATCTTCTGGGCGTTGGAAAAGTCGTTCTCCGGCACGTCGGGAAAATCATCGGGGGCCAGTCCGACGAGGCGAAAGAACGAGTTGCCGCAGGTAATCTCGAGCCAGCTACCCTCGGTCACCACGAACGAGATCTCCTCGCCGGCGAGCGAGCGAACAACCTCGAAGATCTTCTTGGCGGAGACCGTAATCCCGCCGGATTCCTCGACCTGTGCCCCACAGCCCCCCGTCAGGCTCACTTCCAGGTCGGTGGCGGCCAACGTGAGGAAATCCCCTTCGGCACGGAGAAGGATATTCGAGAGGATCGGTATTGTCTTTTTCTTCTCGGCGATTCCCTGCAGGAACTGGAGCTCGTTGTGTAGAGATTCCTGGCTAACGACCAATTTCATTCCTACTAATCCTCGATCAACAAGAAGTTTAAGATAGTAGTGGTAGTAGTGCGGTGAATTGTACGAAAAAGAGATGGACGTGCCGACGGCACCGGCTTTCCGCTTCTCGGATCGTGTTCAAAGTGGGGTGGTGAAATGGTGGAAAACCGACTCCGGGCGGGTTTTCCTTCATTGATGAACACTTTTCCTCAAGGAGTGCGGTGGAGCGCGGTGGAAATCACTTCAGAGCCTCCAGCAGCGTGTGAACCATGCGGTGGGTATCTTCGTCTTTCTCACAATCGTGCTCGACCTTACGGACAGAGTGGATGACGGTGCTGTGATGCTTGCCGCCGAAGGCGCGACCGATCTCGGGCAGGGAGTGATTGGTGAGCTGCTTGCAGAGAAACATCGCAATCTGCCGCGGCTGCGTGATTCGTCGGGCGTTGCTCTTGGCGCGCAGATCGCTGGCCCGCAAACCGAAGTAGTCAGCGACGTTTTCCTGGATGGTGTCGATGGTGATCACGGCAGCGCGGGAGTTGAGTGAATCTCGAAGGATATTGCGCGCCAGCTCGACGGTGATCTGCTCGGCGGTCAGCGACGAATACGCAACCAGACGGATCAGCGCGCCCTCGAGCTCGCGGATGTTGCTCTTGCTGTTGGTGGCGATGAACAACATTACGTCGTCGGGGATTTCGGCGTGCTCGG
>JADFNY010000172.1 GCA_022563115.1 Acidobacteriota bacterium
GCCGACCAGCCGGCCTGCAGGGATACGAAGGAAGATTCGTCGAGCACTACCTGACTCCCGTGCTCTACCCCTCCGAGCTGACGCGAGAGCTCCAAATCGGTCTGGGGCTGGCGGTGATCGCACTCAACGTCGTGATCTACGGCTGGATTTGGCGCCGCGGCCGCCAACGATCAAGCGAACGATAGGTGTCGAGCAGGCGGCGATAGAGGACACGGCGGGCCCCTAGCCCCCGAACTGAACCTCGGGCTTGCCGCAGAACCCCCAGGTCGAACCTGGCGGAGCCTGCGCTAGTCGGCCGCGCCCAAGAATCGCTCTACCTCATCCCACTTCGCGACGGTGTCCTCGTAGCCGAGCTCTAGCAAGCGGTCGATGTACGGCCTCTCGAACAGCAGGTAGCTGAGGAAATCGGGGCTGGTCAGCCGGTCGGAGCCGAGGCCGCGCAGCAGGATACGCAGTGTCCGCGGCAGGTGCTCGCCGAGGTCGGCCGACAGCTTGCCGAGGTCGCGGGAGGGGCGGAGCACCAACAGTTTGATCGGCCGCAGCCCACCGGGCGCCGGGGTGCCGGGCGGTAGCAAGGCGAGCATCTCATTGACGCGCTCGACACGCTCGATGTCGGCATCGAGGAAGTCAAGGAAGACCGCGTTCATCAACATGCCCATTACCTGCGCCGCTGGCGGGTAGCCCTGCAGCTGGTGCTTGGCCGCTTCGGTGGCGGTACGCCGGTAACGCACCGAGATCGCCAGCAGGCGGTTGGCACCCAGGTGGATCGCGGGTGCGAGCGGCGTACTCTGACGAACGCTGCCGGCGCCGTAGTGGTCGCCGTCGATCGCGGCCGCCGGGAAGATTAGCGGTAACGCCGAGGAGGCCATGACATGGTCCACGGTGATCTTCGTCCGTGTGGCACGCCGGCCGGCGCGCTCCCAAGTCTCGATCTCGGGCCCGCATTCGATAAAAGTGACCGTTCGCCCCGTGCTGTAGCTCGTGGTCGACAGCGCCCGCGCCCGCAACCGGCCGGCCGCCAAGTTCGCCGTGATGCCGCCCGGCTCGATCACGCGGCCGAGGTATTCACGCAGGGGCGCGGTGTCGAGGAGCCCCTTCACCTCGAACCCGGGCGTGGTCCCGCCGGTCCCGAGCATCCACAGCCACCGTGCCGCGCTCCCCGTCAGCGAGAGGAAGCCGCCGCGAAAGACATGCTCGATGCTCAGACGGAGCCAAGCCCGCCGAATGCTCCGCACCGCGACGGCGAAAGGCTCCTGGGTGCTGGCCAGGAAGACGGCGTTGATGGCGCCCGCCGACACGCCGGTGAGCACGGGAAAGCGGAAGTCCGGGCCGGCGCGCTCGCCGATAGCGACCAGCACGCCGACTTGATAGGCGGCCCGGGCTCCGCCGCCCGAGAGAACGAGGGCGGTTGGGTCGGCGCGAGGGTTCAAGCCATCCATTCAGAAATAGTACCGGGACCGCGGTTTGCTCGGAGATGAAAGCCGTGGGCTCGCCGGAAACGAAGCCGCGACGGAGCCACAAGCCCCCTCACCGCGTCAGGGCAAGCCGGCGAGTGCCTCCACGTAGGAGCTCACGTCTCCTCGGGGTCAAGGTTCTCGGTCCTTACTTGCGCCTTACCCACGGCACTCGCCGCCCGCGGGTTGAGAACCGCAACTCCCAACAGATCTCGTGTAGGAGCCTCGAGGGCTCAGCACTTTCAGGGTCCAGGAGGCCCCGTGTGGCTTGGACGAAACGACGGTAGCGTTGCCGCTGCTCATCATCATCAACAGCAAGTTTTTCCTCCAGCTCCCCTGCCCTTGCTGCGATGGCAGACTCGGAGACTGCGCGCAATCGAGCTACCAGGAGGCTTTCCCCTTGCACCCTGTCCGTGCAGAAGTTCTCTGTGATGCGGGCAGCAACGATGGCAGATATCAGGGATTTGCGTAGGATCCTGTGCGCCCTCCATGCATTCCGCGTGCGCGCTTTCAGCAGCGCGCGGATCCTTGGGGGAGCGCCAGTGGGCAAGGTCCGCCTCATCCATGCATCAACAGCACGCTGGGCCATGTCCCAGTCGACCTTGTGTAGCATTTTCTTACACGCTGCCACCGCTAGTTTTCATTTCTATTTTGACACTTTCAAACCAGGATTTCCCAGCTAGCCGGCGTCGGCACAACGGCGTTGGCGACGCTGAAGACAGCACTAGTCGCGGCTCGGTTCACGCACCGTCAGCTCCCGTATCGGCGCCACATCGAGCACGAAGATGCTGCGCCCGTGCGTGCCGATCACCAGCTCGCCGTCGCGCGGGTGCACGACCAGGTCGTAGACCGGCGTCGTCGGTAGGTTGGCGCACAGCGCGTTCCAGGTGGCACCGAGGTCGAGCGACGCATAGACGCCGGTATCGGTGCCGACGTAGAGGATGTTCGGATTCTCCGGATCTTCGGCGATGACGTTGACCGGCTCGGCAGGCAGGTTGCCGAGGATCGGCCCCCAGGTCGCGCCGTAGTCGTTCGAGACAAACACGTACGCCGCGAAGTCGTCGTAGCGGTAGCCGGTCAGCGACGCGTAGACGGTCGCCGGGTCGTGCTGCGAGGCGACCAGCCGCGTCACCCAGCGTTGGGGCAGCCCATCGTCGATCCGCGCCCAGGTATTGCCGTCGTCTCGAGTCATGTGGACGGTGCCGTCGTCGGCGCCGGCGTACAGCAAGCCCGGTTGGAATGGTGATTCGGCAACGCTCGTCAGCGTTCCCCATGGCACGTTGCCCTGCGCCGCCGGCTGGCTGGTGAGGTCGCGGCTGATCGGCATCCAGCTGTCGCCGCGATCGAGCGATTTGTAGAGCACGTTGCCGCCGTAATAGAGCGTCAGCGGGTTGTGCTGCGAGATGAAAAACGGCGTCATCCAGTTACGCCGCAGCGCCGGCTCACCCTCGGCGGCCTGCGGTCGGATACGTGCTGTCTCCCCCGTCGACATGCGCTTGCGACGCAGGTCGCCGAACTGGTGCTCGTAATAGATGAGATCGGGGTCGAGCACGTCGCGGTAGGTGAAATACGAGTCGCCCCCGCCCCAGCGGTCGAGGTAGATGTGCGTCCACTGGTCGCCGAGGTCGTCCTCGATGACCTGGTCCGACGTACCGAACAGCGCCGCATCGTCCTGGGTGCCACCGTAGATGTTGTACGGCTCGTCCATATCGACGCCGACGGCGTAGAACTCGCCGATCGGCAGGTTGTTCCAGTGCAGCCACGATTCGCCGCGGTCGTAGCTGACGTGGATGCCGCCGTCGTTGCCGAGCAGCATGTGGTCGCCGTTGTCCGGGTCGATCCACAGCGAGTGCATATCGAGATGAAGGACGCGCGAGCCGTGTGGCAGCAGGTGCACCAGTGTGCCCTCGATTTGTCTGATCGTCCGGCCGCCGTCCTCGGACACCCAGAAGCGGTTGTTGGGCAGATAGACGATGTTCTCGTCGTCGGGCGCTACCTGGATCAAACAAAAGTCGTAGCCGCTCGCGATCGACTCCTCGTTGACCTTGCGCCAGGTTTCGCCCCTGTCGTCGGAGCGGTAGATCTCGCCGCCGATGCGGCGCGGTCCTCGGCCGCCTCTTCCGCCGCGGCCACCGCGACCAGCGGCCGGCGGGGCCGGATCGATCGCGTAGTTGTCGACCAGCGCATAAACGACGTTGGGGTTCGATCGCGCCACCGCCAGGCCGATGCGGCCGATCTGGTCGCCGGTCGGCAAGCCGGCACCGCTGGCAAGGCCGTCACCGAGCTGCTGCCAGCTCGCGCCGCCGTCGGTGCTCTTGTACACGCCGCTGCCCGGGCCGATGGTCGTGTGCCCCCAGGCCTTGCGCGAACGGTCCCACATGGCGGCGTACAGAATGTCGGGATCGGACGGGTCGATGACGAGCTCGATCGCCCCGGTGCGATCGTCGACGTACAGCACCCGCTCCCAGCCGGCGCCGCCGTTGGTCGTGCGAAAGACACCGCGCTCTTCGTTCTCGGAGTAGAGGTGCCCGATCGCCGCCACCCAAACCGTGTCGGGATCCTCGGGGTGGATCACCACCTGGGCGATGTGGTGCGTATCGGTCAGCCCCATGTTGGTCCACGTCTCGCCGGCGTCAGTCGACTTGAACACCCCGGTGCCGGCGTATGAGCTGCGCGCCATCAGCACCTCGCCGGTGCCGACCCAGACGATGTCGGGATCCGACGGCGCCACCGCGACATCGCCGATCGTAAACGTCGATTCCTTCTCGAAGATCGGCCGCCAGGTGATCCCGTTGTTGATCGTCTTCCAGAGGTTCCCCGAACCCACGCCGACGTAGATCGTCGACCCGCTGCCGGCCGCCACGTCGATGCTCTCGATGCGGCCGCCCTGCATGCGCGGCCCGACCGCCCGCCATTCGAGGTCGGCGAACGGCGACTCGGCCTCCATGCGCCGGTGCTGCTCCCAGGCGCGCAGGCGGGTCTCGGGGTCGGTGGGCACGACGGCCGGGGCTTGCGCCGGCCCGGTTCCGGGCGCCTGCGGCGGCGGCACCGCACCGCTGGCGACATGCGGTGGCGTGAACACCGCGCTGCACAACGCTAGAACGCCGGCGGCGAGCATATGGAAGCCTCTTCTCATCCGTTTCATCCCTGACAGTAACATCGACCCGGTGGCCGTCGCTTCGGCTTAGTGGGTCTGGTTTGTGGAAGGCACGGTCTACTATGGTATCCCCCTGCTCAATTTTGTCGGCTGGTTCGTGCCCATGTGCTTAGTACTCCGCCCCATAAGTACGATGATGTTTGCTGGCCGTCTCACGGGTGAGATCAAGGCGCGAGGAGGAGTCGATGCCGAAGCCATCGGCGGCGACGAGCAACGCAGAGATCGCCCGTGAGACGGCCGGCAAACATCATCGTACTCATGGGACGGAGTACTTAGCGCCGCTCGCCTGGATTCTGATCGTGCGTCACCGCTAATGGAGTCCGCGGCGGAAAGGACTTACCTCGATTGGAGCCTTGGTGCGGCTGAGCATTGCCGCTGTTGTCCTCTCGGTGGTGCTCAACGGGGTCATTGCCGCATTGGGGCCGATTTCGAGTTAACTTGACAGTACCCCCGAAACAGATCACGAGGTGAAGTCGCATGCCGAATCTTATTCATGCCCTGAGAAACGAAATCACGCGCTTGGCCAAGAAGGAAATCAAAGGCCAAATCACCGCGCTGAAGGCTGCCTCAGCCAAATACCGTCGTGACATTGCCGAACTGAAGAGAGTCACAAGCGATCTGCAGAAGCGTCTCGCCGCTATAGAACAGCAGGAACGCAAGCGTGCGAAGAAACCCCCACCCTCGGAACTGGCCGCGGGAACACGCTTCTCCCCCAAGGGGCTGAAGTCCCATCGAGCGAGGCTCGGCCTGTCTGCTGCAGATTACGGCCTACTGGCAGGGGTGAGTGGCAAAATGATCTACAAGTACGAACGTGGTGAAACCAAACCTCGGAGAGCCCAGGTCGCGAAGCTCGTCGCTGTGCGTGACCTTGGGAAACGGGAGGCACGGCGTCGTTTGGCGCTTCTCAAGCAGTGAAGCGAGCCGGCTGGGCCCTCGTCGTGAGCCGGAGCAAGTGTTGTCGTGCCGCGGACGGCCGCCCGCCCCGTTACTTCATCCCCTTCGGCCCTCTGAGCACCCGCGCCGGCAGCACTAGGATCGCCTTCAGCAACTCGAAGACCGCGTCGACCGCGACCCCCAGTAGCCGGAAGGGCAGCAGTAGCAGCCAGACGAACGGGTAGAGGATCAGCGCGAACAGCGCCAGCGGCCAGCAAAACACCAGTAAGAGGAGCCAGAGAAGAAACTTGGTCACCTAGCCTCCCATTCGCGCCCAGGCTTCGCGTCCGAGCCGG
Source organism: Acidobacteriota bacterium (assembly GCA_022563115.1). Classification (GTDB taxonomy): domain Bacteria; phylum Acidobacteriota; class UBA890; order UBA890; family UBA890; genus UBA890. The sequence continues at coordinate 5,841 of JADFNY010000172.1, forward strand.
CTTCTTGAAGACGTCCTGGTGCCATCGCGGCAGACGACCCGTCGTGAAGTTCGTAACGGAATCTCACCGAGTTGCAATGCTCTATCCACAACATGCCTCACTGGCTGTACCCCAGCGATTGTCCGTGCATGACGTCCGGCATCGGCAAACCCGCCAGGGCCAGAACGGTCGGCAGGACATCGATCATCGAGACAGGTTCGTCGAACCGCTGCCCCCCGGGGATGCGAGCGGGCCAGACGATCACCAACGGCACCCGCGTGTGGTAGGAGCTCGCCATCGCGATTTCCCACGTGGTAAGCATGGGGTCGGCGAGCCCGACACCAAGGGGACAACGGGAGCCCCCGATTGGTACACCTCGCCCATGCCACCGGCACCGAGCGGTTCGAGAATCTCGTAATGACCGCGGAGTGTTGTCCCGAACACTGTGACGGCTCCTTGTCGGGAGAAGAGCCGGCAGGATTGTAGTCGGAAGACGGGAGCGGCTTGCAGGGGCGAGCAGAGGACTGGCGGGGTGGGCTACGACCTAAGGGACGCTCGCGAGCCGGTCGGTCTTGGCAGCCAAGACGAAGTCGCTCTCGGTAAGCCCGTCGATCTTGTGCGTCCAGATCTCGATCTTTACGCTGCCCCAAGCAAGATGAATGTCGGGATGATGCCCCTGCTGTTCGGCAAGCTCACCCACCGCGTTGGTGAAATCGAGCGCCTCGCGGAAATTTGTGAAGGTGAAGGTGCGCTGCAGGTGATGATGGTCGGCAACTTCCCAGGCAGGAAGCTGGGCGCTCAACGGCGCGATCTCCTCGGGTGTCAATGGAGGCACGCCGCCGCGGCACGGCACGCACATCTTGTCGGCAAGGGTGGTCATTTCATCTCTGCGGACTCGTGGGTCAGGCAAGGTAACTGGTCAACTTGACAATGCCGTGGCGCCGGATCAAGGGGCGGACGGGATCACTCCGCCGCCTTCGGCCCCTGGTCTCCCATCCAAAGTTTCAGCAGGTCGATCGGCAGCGGGAAGACTATGGTCGAGCTCCTGTCCGAGGCCACTTCGGTCAGCGTCTGGAAGTAACGTAGCTGCACGGCGACCGGCTCCGATGCCAGGACCGTGGCGGCCTCTTTGAGTTGAGCGCTGGCCAGGTACTCGCCCTCCGCGTGGATGATCTTGGCGCGCTTCTCGCGCTCGGCCTCGGCCTGCCGCGCGATGGCACGGATCATCTCCTGCGGTAGGTCGACGTGCTTGACTTCGACCATCGAGACCTTGACGCCCCAGGGATCCGTATGCGCGTCGAGGATGCCCTGCAGGTCGCTGTTGACCCGGTCGCGCTCGGCCAGCAGAGTGTCGAGGTCCACCTGTCCGAGCACCGACCGCAACGTCGTCTGGGCGAGCTGCGACGTAGCTTCCATGAAGTCTTCAACCTCGACGATCGCCCTCGTCGGATCCATGACGCGGAAGTAGAGCACCGCGTTCACTTTGACCGAAACGTTGTCGCGCGTGATGATGTCCTGGGGCGGCACGTCGAGCACGATCGTTCGCAACGACATACGCACCATCCGGTCGATCGGCCAGAACACCAGGATCAGTCCGGGCCCCTTGGGCACAGGAAGAAGCCTGCCGAGCCGGAAGATCACACCACGCTCGTATTCCTTCAAGATGTTGATGACGCTGGCCAGGTAGAGAAGCACCAGCCCAATGGCCATCAACCAGGGCGTAAGAATCGGCATGTCTCAGCTCCTTGTCTCGGTCCCGAGCTCGCTCCCTTGCGAGCCGGAAACCGGCCGTACTTCGACGCTCAAACCGGACCCGACGTCGACGATTTCGACCGCGTCGCCGGGAAAATCGGTGCGGAACTCGATCTCGGGCCGGGCGTCACGCCGCAGCGACAGGGATTGCTCGCAGATCTCGGCCAGATTCTCGGTCTTCATGACCGGCGCCGGCATGCGGGCGAAGGCCGAGAACTCGTCGATCATTCGGCCGATCTCCTTGACCTGGCGGACGATGGTGTCGGTGCAGACCGCGAATGCCTCGGGATCGCTACGGATCTCCTTGAGGTA
>JADFNY010000173.1 GCA_022563115.1 Acidobacteriota bacterium
TGGCGTAACGTTTTTGATGAACGTGAGAGTAAGCCCCAGGGTAGCGCTGGACAATGTGAGGATTGCGCGGTCGAAGTTCTCGGTGTTCGAGAGCTGACGCTTCAAAAGATCATCACGGCATTTCTGGTAGAGGTCTTTGCGTTCGTCAGTGACGGTCATCAGAGTATTCCAATTCCTAAACGGTCCATGTCTCGCCTTACTGGTTCAGACAATGAGCCGATGGCACTAGCATTTCGCTCAAGACGAGACGGTGGGTTCCCGTTCCCTGCATTGACTGGGATATGTTTGCCACGGGCAGATCAACATGCCGAGACCGTGTGTCTTGCGCGCTGGGCGGGCGGACCCAAAGCTGTCGTACCGAGGTGTCACATGGAAGAGTCGGCCAGGACGAGATCGAAAGGCCGTGGGCGGCCGGCATCGATGAACTCCGAAACGTCCGCGCAAGACTTGACCGCGAACTCGGATCCCGCCAGCGCCTCCAGGAGCGACGCCAGGAACGGATCCCGCAACCCGACGAGGGCGATCCTCGTCATCGGCCGGATCGAGGTCAGGGCGCCGGCCCAGGCGCGCCCCCCGTTTGAGTCGTACGGCAGCCCCTGGTGCATCAAAAGAGCCCCGAGGTTGGCGTAACCGAGGCCCAACGGTCGGTAGTCGTAGGAGTTCTTGGTGATGTTCGGGGTCGGATACTCGGCGTAGCCGACGGTGATCTCCATCCCGGTGAAGGTCACATCGACAGCGCGGCGGAACGACTCGACGTCGAACGAGCTGTCCTCACGTACAAACTTCATCAAGTTCAATGAAGCGAGGTTGCACGCCGTCTCGTCGAGGAACATGTACTCCGAGCACGGATTCGACCCGTAGATGCGATCGGTGTTCTTGCAGGTGTGCCAGCGGTTGATCGTGTCGTCGAACTGCATGCCCGGATCGCCGCACTGGTGGGTGCACTCGGCGATCTTGGTCATCAAATCACGGGCTCGGTAATCGTCGATCGGTGCGCCGTCGACGCGGCCGATGGACTGCCAGTCACCGTCGCTCTCGACGGCTTCCATGAAGGCATCCGGGGCACGAACGCTGTGGTTGGCGTTCTGGAAGAACACCGACGAGTACGCTTCGCCGTCGAGCGCCGGATCGTAGCCGGCCTCGATCAGCGACCAGGCCTTCTGTTCCTCGCGGGCCTTGCTCTCGATGAACTCGACGATGTCCGGGTGGTCGATGTCGAGCATCACCATCTTGGCGGCGCGCCGCGTCTTGCCGCCGCTCTTGATGACGCCGGCGAAGGCGTCGAAGCCCTTCATGAAGGACACGGGTCCCGACGCCAGGCCGCCGCCCGACAGCTTCTCGTTGGAGCCGCGCAGGCGCGACAGGTTGACGCCTGCGCCCGAGCCCCACTTGAAGATCAGCGCTTCGGTCTTGGCGAGGTCGAGGATCGACTCCATGGTGTCGTCGACGTGGTTGATGTAGCAGGCCGATGCCTGCTGACGCTCTCCCGCGACGCCGATGTTGAACCACACCGGCGAGTTGAAGGCCACCATCTGGTGCAGCAGCAGGTGGGTGAGCTCGTCGGAGAAGATCTCGGCGTCCTCGGCGGTGGCGAAGTATTCGCCGTCGATGCCCCACTGCGCCATGGTGCCGACAACACGGCCGATCAGCTGCTTGAGGCTGGACTCGCGCTCCGGCGTGCCAAGTTGGCTGTGGAAGTACTTCGAGGCCACGATGTTGGTGGCGCGCTGCGACCAGAAGGTCGGGAACTCGACCGCGTTTTGCTCGAAGACAGTTTCGCCTTCGGCGTTCAGGATGACCGCGTCGCGCTGCTCCCACTCGACGGCATCGTACGGGTGAACGCCGTCGGCGGTGAAGAAACGGGTGAAACGAAGCCCGCGGCGGGTGGTCTCGTTGGTGTCGGCTTGCTGCTCCGAAACGAGCGTCGGCTGTGGGGCCAGCTCGGTCGCGTCGGTCGTCTCAGTATCGGCCGCCTGGCTATCAGGCTCTGAGTATTCGTCAGCGGCCATGGTTTTGGTCCCTCCAAAAGAGTGCTGGTGACCCGACGACACAGTCAGGGGAATGCCTGACGACGAGTCGATTCACGGTGCCGGAAAGCTCTGCCGTTATACGTTTCCGGCCCTACGTTGTCAACTACTAAGCCACAATATGTTGGGGATTTTCTGTCACACGACTACCACAGGTTGTGGAAAACTTGTGGAAGACAGTCTGGAAGACCGGCTGAACGTTCACTATATAGCGCGTTCACCAGGAACGAAAGTCAAGCGAAAATTAGGCAAGTTACCGCAAGAGGTGGGTGAGACCGGGTTTAATTTTCTTGATCTCCCGCCCCCGACACCGCGACCTGTCGGAGCCTACGGCTCCTCCCGGCCCGCTTTGCGCGTAGGTGTCGGATGGGCGATGGGTTAGGTTGGCTCCGGTCTGGACGATGGGCGCTGGTTCAAGCGGGCGCCGTTGGGTCAGATCGGCAGCGGTTGCTGGAGGTTTGGCGCGAACCGGGGCGCTTTATATGGAGCGCTCGCGGTGATCGAGACGGGGTCTCAGCCGCTGAATTCGCCCACTTAGGATTGGTTTGCATCCCATAAGCGGGGTGCTAAGCTGCGAGTATTCGTGTCGTGAGCCGCGAAACACAGAGCACGACCGAGTACCACCTAGGAGCAGAAGCATGACGTATGTAATCGCGGAGCCCTGCATCGACGTGCTGGACAAAGCCTGCGTCGAGGTTTGCCCGGTCGACTGCATCTACGAGATTCCCGACGAGGGCAACACCGAGCACGGCGGCGTGGTCGAAGAGGGCCGCAGGAGCATGCTCTACATCCATCCGGAAGAGTGCATCGATTGTGGCGCTTGTGAGCCGGTGTGCCCGGTGGACGCGATTTTCATGGACGAGGAGGTCCCCGAGAAATGGACCGCCTTCACCGCCTATAACTACTCGCTATCGGGAGTCGACTACCCGTAGGCGATCCAAGCCGCTCCTGCTAGGGCGCGGTCGCGAGAAACCAGAGGCTGGAGGGCGCAGGCTCTCCGGCCTTTTCTCATTTCTTCCGAACCCGGCTAGCAGGTGCTGAAAACCTCCCGGGCGCGTTTCAGCACGCTGTCAAACCGGTTCTTGTTCGAACTGGACGTCGAGCGACTCGACGATCGGCTCGCGGCGGTAGCGACGCACGGCGAGAATCGCCTCGATGCTGAGCCAAATGGCGATGACGAACAGCACGCCGCCGGTGATCAGCAGCAGCCAGTCGTGAGCGGCCCAGAAGTCGCGCAGCGCGACCGCCATCGCCACCATCGTGGAGATCAGCATGAAGGCCATCGGCACCGCCGTGTAGACGATCGACTTGCCGCGGCGCAGCAGGTACAGCGTTATCGCCAGCAGCGCCAGGCCGGCCATCAGCTGGTTGGTGGTGCCGAACAGCTGCCAGAGCACGAGGCCGGCGGCCTGGGGGCCGGTCGGCCCTTGGACCTGGTAGAAGGCGAACATGCCGATCGCCAGGACCGCCATGATCGAGCCGATGTAACGATTGGCGAGCAGCGGGAAGCGGATGGTCTCGGCGATCTCAGCGATGTTGTAGCGCAGCAGCCGGGTGGCGGAATCGAGCGTGGTGAGGGCGAACGACACCACGACCACCGAGATGAACGTGATACCGATCTCTGGGGGTACGCCGAGCCCCTCGAGAAAACGGGCGGTGCCGGCGATGAAGGCGCTGATGTTGTTGCCCAGCCCCTGCGCCGAATCCCAGCTGGCGTAGTGCCCGAGCCAGTCCTCGCGCGAGATGAAGCCGGCGGTGCAAGCCAGCACCGCCATGAGCCCGAGCAGCGACTCGCCGATCATGGCGCCGTAGCCGATGAAAGGCGCGTCGGTTTCGCTGTCGAGCTGCTTGGCGGTCGTCCCGGACGAGACCAGCGAGTGGAAGCCGCTCGCGGCGCCGCAGGCGATGACGATGAACACGAACGGATAGATGGGCGGCGCCCCGACCGGGTTCAGGTCGATCGCCGGGGCGACGAACTGCGGATTGGTGACCACCAGCCCGGCGTACATGCCGCCGAGGCCGAGATACAGCAGCAGGCTGTTGATGTAGTCGCGGGGCTGCAGCAGCAGCCACACGGGCAGGACGCTGGCCAAGAAGGCGTAGCCGAGCAACAACCACTTCCACTGCCAGATGGACGGGCCGACGATCGGGAACTCGATCCCGAGGTAGACGAGCAGCAGCATCAGAACGAAAGCCCCGGTCGTGACCCGGGCGAGCGGCCATTTTGCCTTGTAGACCAGCAGACCCATGATGATCGCGATGAACATCAAGGAGCCGGTCGGCAGCACCGACTCCGGGTAGAAGTCGGGCGAGAACAGGGTCGCGACCACGTCGACGAAGACGCCCATGGCGAGGGCAATCAGAAAGAAGATGATGATGTGGAACAGGCTCTTCGCCCGCCGCCCGATAAGGCCCTCGGCGACCTTGCCGATCGACATCCCACGCGCCCGAATCGAAACCACCAGGGCGCCGAAGTCGTGCACCGCACCGACGAAGATGGCGCCCAGCACCACCCACAGCATCGCTGGCAGCCACCCCCAGATGACCGCGATCGCCGGGCCGAGCATCGGCGAAAGCCCGGTGATCGACGCGTAATGGTGACCGAACAAGACGAAACGGTTGGTCGGCATGTAGTCGACATCATCCCGAAACTGGTGGGCCGGCGTCGCGCGGTCGGGAGTGAGCTCGAAGAGGTGCTTGGCGAGATATTGGGCGTACACCTTGTAGGCGACGGCGTACGCGACAAGGCTGATCAGCATGGCGATCAGCGGCGTCATCGTTGCACCCGCGGCGCGCTGTCGCCGGGCTCTGCGCCCATTGTTTCGAGGTTGTCGATCACTTCTCTCACTCCCTGCACTCTAGGGGCGTTCACGCCGCCGAGTCGGCGTTGAGTTCTTGGTATGGGCGGCCCCTTTCTATACCACGGCAACCGGCCGCAATGAACCGGGGGGCTGGTACGTCAGTGTCTACGCACGGTGAGGAGCGTGATGTCATCGTGCGGGTTGTGCAGGCCGCGGCTGAACTCGGCGATCGCGGCGAAAACCTTTTCGGTCAGGCTACGCACGTCGGCGTCGATGTTGGCGCGCACGACCTCGAGCAGACGCTCTTCGCCGAACTCGTTTTCCGCCGGGTCGTTGGCCTCGGTGACGCCGTCGGTGAACACGAGCAGCAGGTCGCCGGGCTGGAGCTCGCTTTTCTGCAGCTCGTAGGTGCGGCCGCGGAAGAGGCCGAGCGGAAGGCCACCGCCAGAGAGGCGATGAACCTCGTCGCCGCGCAACAACATCGGCGGGTTGTGGCCGGCGTTGACGTAGAGGAGCGTGCCGTCAGCCATCAGCCGGGCGGCAAAGAACGTCGCATAGCGCTCGGGCGTAGTGCGTTGGACGAGGAATTCGTTGACCCGCTCGCAAACCTTGGCGATATCGTCATGCGCTGAAGATTCGGCCAGAAACGACGATTGCAGCGTCGACATCACCAGGGAAGCCGGAACGCCCTTGCCCGAGACGTCCCCGACGGCGAAGCCGAGGTCGCCGTCGTCGGTCAGGAATACGTCGTAGTAGTCGCCGCCGACCTGCCGCGCCGGTTGGTTGAAGCCGTAGATCGAGGCCCACGACAGTTCCGGAAACTCGTGCGGTAGAAGGCTCTGCTGGATTTCCCGGGCGATCTCGAGATCGCTCTCCATGCGGCGTTTCTCGAGCGCCTCCTCGAACAGGCGGGCGTTCTCGATGGCGAGCGCCGCGTGGGAGGCGAACGACTCGAACAGCGCCAAGTCCTGGGCAGTGAAAAACCGCGTCGGCGAGCGCCGATCGACGTAGATGACGCCGATGATGTTCAAGTCGGTCGTCTGGAAGTCCTGACCGCTGACGCTGCCGGGCTCGGAGGCCGCATCGGTGGCGGCGGCCGAGGCGTAGTCGGCGGCGGCGGTGGCGTCATCCGGGGCGCTGGCTCGCAGCGGCGCCATGCGCCTGTGGCCGAGCCGCAGCGGCACGCACATGACGGTGCGCAGGCTGAGCCCGACGATGCTTTCCTGGCCGCTGAAGCGCTCGTCCTGGGCTGCATCGGTGAGAATGCGGGGCTCGCCCCTGGTGACCACGTCGCGAACGACCGTCGAGCTGTAGCGGGCGTTTTCGGAGCCCGAAGCGTCGAAATTGCGCTGCACCTTGATTTCCATTTGATCGGGGTCCTCGCCGAGCAACAGGATGCCGCGCTCGGCCCGGGTCAAGGCGAGGACCGCCTCGATGACCTTCTCGAGCACGTCGTCGAGGCGCAGCGAGGAGTTCAGCGCCTTGCTGATCTCCAGAAGGGCCCAAAGGTTGCGCAGGTTCTCGGCAGTGGGCTCGATCTCCTCCGCCGTCTCCATCAGGTCGGAGAACTCCCGGTGGGTGCGGTAGATCATCGTGTTGTTGTTGGCGCGGCCGAGGCGGATGCGGTCGTTGTGGCTCAGCGGCTGGCGGGACGTCACCCGGATGTCGTTGACGAAGGTCCCGTGGGTGGACCCGAGGTCCTCGATATGGCCGCCTTCTTCGGTGTGCGTTATGCGCACGTGCTCGCGTGAGACGGTCGGGTCGAGGATCTGTAGCTCGTTGGAGGTCCGCCGGCCGACGGTCACCGGCGTGAGCAGCGCGATGTACCCGTCCTGACCGTCCTCCTTATGGACGACCAGGTGCGGGCCGTCCTGGAGGCTGCGTTCGTGGTTGTCTTCCATATCTCCTTCAGTCGCTCTCCGCCGGTCGCAACAAGCGGTTGGCAAGGGCGGCGGCAAAACCGCCCGCAACCGGCCCGATCCAGTAGATCAGGTGGTTGCTCCAAACTCCTGAGGCCAACGCCGGCCCGAAGGCCCGCGCTGGGTTCATGGCCGCTCCGGTGAGCGGTCCAGCTACCAGGATTCCGGCGATCAGCACCAGGCCGATCGCGAGCCCGTAGACAGTAGCGGAAGCACCCCCATCCAACGCCACTTGAAGCATGGTAAACACGAGGAAGAAGGTCAACAGCGCTTCGATGAAGATCCCGGTCGAGAACGCCACCTCGGGGCTGAGCAAGGGCGTCCCGAGCGCCACCGGCTCCCACACCTCGGGGGCATAAAGCGCCGCGAGCACGAAGCCGGCGATCGATGCGCCGGCGAGCTGCGAGGCGACGTACATTCCGGCCCGTCGCCCCGTGATGTGACCGTTGATCGCCGCCGCCAGCGTCACGGCGGGGTTCACGTGCCCGCCGGAGACGTGGCCGGTGGCGTAGATCATGCAGATCAACGCGGTCGAATGGGCGAGCGCAATTCCCAGCAAGCCGATCTCGCCGCCGCTGTACTGGTTGGCGCAGATGGCGCCGGCTCCCATGAAGGTCAGACCGAACGTGGCGATCCCTTCGGCGAGGCAGCACTTCCACCAATCAACCTTCATTTGAGAGCCGATCGTCGGGCAAAACAAGCCTGCGGATTGTGCCATAATTCATCGATCTCAGGGACACTCTCGGGGCGCCGGATGAACGGCCGCAACCGGGCGCCCAAGGAGCCGCTCATGCACCCCGCAACCGACCTCCCACCCGGCGGCAGCATTGGACCGCGCATGCGAGTGCGCCGTTTGGGCGTCTGTTCCTTCAACGACGCCCTCGCGTTGCAGGAACGGTCGGCGCGTTCGGTGGCAGCCGGTGGTGACGACGAGCTTCTCTATGTCGAGCATCCGGCGGTCATTACGCTTGGCCGGGGAACGACCCCCGACCAGTTGCTCGCCTCCCGTCGCCAGCTCGCCGGCGCCGGAATCAGCGTCGTCGAGACCGACCGTGGCGGCGGCGCCACCTTCCACGGCCGCGGTCAGATCGTAGGCTACCCCATCATCGGCTTGCGGCGC
>JADFNY010000174.1 GCA_022563115.1 Acidobacteriota bacterium
GACGGTTCGGACGGCGAGGATCCCAACGAACGGGCCGGCCGCAAGGTCGACCTGCCGCAGATGCGCGAAGGCGGCCTCGACCTGGTTTTCTTCGTCGTGTTCGTGGGGCAAGGTCAGGGCAACCTCGACGACGAGGGGTACACGAACGCGCTCGGCGCCGCGATGCGCAAGTTCGACGGCATCCACCGGATGGTCGACGAGCTGTACGGCGACCAGATCGGTCTCGCGACCAGCGCCGCGGAAGCCGAGCAGATCGCCGCCGAGGGCAAGCTCGTCGCCGCCATCGGGGTCGAGAACGGCTACCCGATGGGCGACGACATCGCGTTGATCGCCCGCTTCAAGGAGCTCGGCGCCGGCTACATGGGGATCACCCACAACGGCCACAACCAGCTCGGCGACTCGAACACCGCCGCCTGGTACGGAACCGACGAAGAGCCCCAACGGGCGATGCACGGCGGGCTCAGCGAGCTCGGCCGCGAGGCGATCGCGGAGATGAACCGGCAGGGGATCATGGTCGACATCTCGCACGCCGGCAAACAGACGATGATGGAGGCCCTCGAAGTCTCACAGGCGCCGGTGATCGCCTCACACTCGAGCGTTACTGCGTTGCGCGACCATCCCCGCAACCTCGACGACGAGCAGCTGCTGGCGTTGAAGGAAAACGGCGGCGTCATGCAGACGGTGGCGCTCGGCAACTACGTGAAGGATCCGGCGCCCCGTAACGAGGCGATCGCGGCGCTACGCGAGGAGATCGGTCTTCCGGCGGCGCCTGGACGCGGCGGCCGTGGAGGTCGTGGAGGCGGCGGCGGTGGCCGTCGCGGTGGGGCGGCCCCCGAGCAACCCGAGCTTACCGACGAGGAGCGCGCCGAACGAGAGGCCTTGCAAGCCGAGTTCGAGCGCCGCGTCGCCGAGGAGATCGATCCCGAGTTCGGGCCCGCAAACGTGCAGGATTTTGTCGACCACATCGACTACGTCGTCAGCCTGATCGGCATCGACCACGTCGGGATCAGCTCCGACTTCGACGGTGGTGGCGGCATCGAGGGATGGGACAACGCCGCCGAAACGTTCAACGTCACCCACGAGCTCGTCAAGCGCGGCTACACCGAGGAAGAGATCGCCAAGGTGTGGAGCGGCAACCTGCTGCGTGTCTGGCGTGAGGTCGAAGAGGTGGCGCAGCGCATCCAGGCGGAAGAGGGCAGGTGAGCCACGGCTCCCGCGCCGACGGCGAGCCGCCGAACGAGATCGTCGAGCTGCCGATCGACGGGATGCTGGACCTTCACGCATTTCGTCCAGAAGACGCCAGGGGCGTCGTCGGAGACTATCTTGACGCCTGCCGCGATAAAGGGGTACTCGACGTACGCATCATCCATGGCAAGGGCAGGGGCGTGCTACGCCGCATCGTGCACTCGGTATTGAACGATCGTGGGGACGTCGACTCGTTCCGCCTGGCGGCCGATTCGGGAAGCTGGGGAGCGACGGTGGTAAGGCTGTTTCCACGGCCGCGCTCACCGCGCACCAACGGCGGCGGCACGAACAGCATCGCCCTGGTGATGCTGGTGGCGCTGCTAGGGGTGACGGTCGGATGTTCCCAGGGCGGCACCGGAGATGCGGGCGAAACGATGGCCGCCGGGGCGTCGGCGGCGGCCGGAGAGGCTGAGCCCGAGGTCATCTCGCTCGACGGGCGGCCCTTGTATCGGCCGCGGCTGACCGACGAGCGGCGCGCTCAACTCGAGGACAACCTGGCGACCGCGCTGGCCGGCTACGAGGCCGCAGCGGACGACGAGGACGCCGTCATCTGGTACGGCAGGAGGCTGGCCTACCTGAGCCGCTACAACGACGCGATCGACGTCTACACGGTCGGCATCGAGAAGATCCCGGGGTCGTACAAACTGCTGCGCCACCGCGGCCACCGCTACATCAGCACCCGCCAGCTCGAGCGTGCCGCGTCCGATCTGCTCGAGGCCACGGTGCTCGCCGAGGCTCACAGGGTCGAGATCGAGCCCGACGGCGCTCCCAATGCGCTCGACATTCCGCTCAGCAACGTCCACTTCAACATCTGGTACCACCTCGGCCTGGTGTACTACTTGCAGGGTGACTTCGAGAAGGCCCGCGACGCCTACCTCGAGTGCATCACGTACTCCGACAACAACGATCTGCTGGTGGCGACGACCGACTGGCTGTACATGACCTATCGCCGCCTCGGCGACGACGAAGCCGCCGCCGCGGTTCTCGAGCCGATCACCGCCGACATGGAGATCGTCGAGAACGACGCTTATCCCCGCCGCCTGCTGATGTACAAGGGTGAAGTCGGGCCCGAAGAGCTGCTCGATCTGCGCCCCGAGGACGATCCCGACACCGCGCTGCAGATCGCCACCCAGGGATACGGCGTCGGCAACTGGTATCTGGTCAACGGCAACGAGGAAGCGGCGCGTGGGGTGTTCGAACGGATCCTCGAAGGCACCAGCTGGGCGGCATTCGGCTACATCGCAGCGGAAGCAGATCTGAACCGTTGGGACGGGCGGTGATCCATCGCCGACCACGCGGCGCCGCGGATCCTGGCGGCCGGCGGCGAAACGAGACCCGTCGACCCCTCATCCCGGCGTGCAACGCAAAGGGGGAGCGGTGCAGCTGAGCTCGCTGGATTGGTTCGTCGTCGCCTCCTACGGCGTGATCGCTCTGGCCACCGGGTTGTATTTCGCCCGCCGCGCCGGCACCGGTATGCAGGAGTTCTTTCTCTCCGGCCGCAAGCTTCCCTGGTGGTTGCTGGGTACGTCGATGGTGGCGACGACGTTCTCGACCGACACACCGAACCTGGTCACCGACATCGTGCGAACCGGCGGGGTCAGCGGTAACTGGCTCTGGTGGGCGTTTCTGGTCACCGGCATGTGCACGGTGTTCTTCTACGCCAAGCTTTGGCGGCGCTCGGGCGTGCTCACCGACATGGGCTTTTACGAGCTCCGCTATTCTGGAAAACCGGCGGCGTTTCTGCGCGCTTTCCGGGCCCTATACCTCGGCGTCTTCTTCAACGTTTTGATCATGGCGACGGTCACGCTGGCGGCGATCAAGATCTCTGGCGTCCTGCTCGGCATCGACAAGTACACGACCGTGCTGGTAGCGGCGACCGTCACCGCGGCGTACTCGGCCACCTCGGGCCTGTGGGGCGTCGTGGTGACCGACCTGCTGCTGTTCACGGTCTCTATGGTGGGGTCGCTGGCAGCGGCGTACTTCGCCCTGCAGCGGCCCGAAGTGGGAGGTCTGAGCGGGCTGATCAGCAGCCCGGCGCTGCAGGGCAAACTGTCGTTGTTGCCCGATTTTTCCGACTGGACGGCGGTCTCCAGCGTGCTGATCGTGCCGCTGGCGGTGCAGTGGTGGAGCACCTGGTACCCGGGTGCCGAACCGGGGGGAGGGGGCTACGTCGCCCAGCGCATGCTTGCGGCGCGCAACGAGAAGGAGGCGGCCTACTCGACCCTGTGGTTCAACATCGCCCACTACGCCCTGCGCCCCTGGCCGTGGATTCTCGTGGCGCTCTGCTCGGTGCTGGTCTACCCGACGCTCGGGTCGCTGCAGCAGCGATTCCCGGACCTCGACCCGACGATCATCGGCCACGACCTGGCCTATCCGGCAATGCTCGTGTTTCTGCCCTCCGGTTTGCTCGGCCTGGTCGTTGCCTCGCTGGCGGCGGCCTATATGTCGACGATCAGTACCCACCTGAACTGGGGCGCTTCGTACATGGTCGACGACTGTTACAAGCGCTTTTGGGCCCCGGATCGCAGCGACACCCATTACGTCCTGGTGGCCCGCCTCAGTACGGTGATCCTCGTGGTTCTCGCCTCGGTCGTCGCCCTCTGGCTCGAGAACGCGCTACAGGCCTTCCAGATCCTCCTGCAGATCGGCGCCGGCACCGGCCTGATCTTCCTGCTTCGCTGGTACTGGTGGCGAATCAACGTATGGGGCGAGGTCGCGGCGATGGTGATCTCGTTCTCGGTCGCTGTGTACTTCGAGGCCTTTCACGTCCAGTTCGGGTTTGCCGAGCTCAGCGCCTCGGCGCAGTTGGTGATGGGGGTGGTGATCACGACGGCCGGGTGGGTGCTGGTGACCTTTCTGACGCCGCCGACCGACGAGGACACGCTGCGGACGTTCTATGCGAAGATTCGCCCGCTCGGTTCGGGATGGCGGCCGGTGGTCGAATCGATGCGACGTTCAGGGATTGCCGCGACCGGCGAACTTGTCGCCGAAGGTGTATCGGCCGCTGCCGGCGAGAGCCTCACCGCGGCGTTTCTGGCCTGGTTCCTCGGCTGCGTCACGGTGTACGCGGCGCTGTTCGGAACCGGGTACTTCTTGTACGGCGAGCTCGTTCCCGGCATCGTTTGCCTGTTTCTTTTCGTTGTCGCCGCCGGGTGGCTGTCGCGGGTCTTGCCGCGCGTGGGGTTTGTTGATTAGTCTCTGATGTGAATCGGGAACCCCTGGGGATCGCGCTCTCGCTATGGAAAAGGGTTTCGTCGGCATCGCGGGTAGGTCGTAGTATTAGGTGCGGCGACTGGCTCAAGCGGCAGCCGGATCAATGAGCCCGGCAAGGCGCTGGGCGCTCGGCAAGGCACCGGGCGAGTTGGATCACGAGGTGCAATCCATGTCGGACCAAGCTAGGCCGCATATCTCAACGCCCTGCTGCTGCGGGCGACGAAGGGCGTTGAGATATGCGGGCTAGCCAGGGGGAAGAGCGTCGCGTATTCCGCCGCACCGGCCTTTCCGCCAGCGTCGGCATCCGGATCGAGGACCCCGCCATCCCGGCGAGGGAAATCGAAGGGGCGATTGTCAATATCGGGTTGCGGGGTATCCTCGCCCGCGTCGATGAGGAGCTTGCCGAGGGCACGCTCTGCGCGGTGCGCTTCAGCGATCCGGAAACTGGTAGCTTCGAAGCCCGTGGCTTCGTACGAAACACGCGATCGAGTGAGGATGGTGGGATCCTGGTCGGGATCGAGTTCGAGGTCCCGCTCGAGTCACTGCGTGATCCTTCGAGCTCGGAACGTCTCGACGGCTTCAACCTCGACGCCACGAAGGTCCTCGTCGTCGACGACGAGCCGAGCATCGTCGAGCTCCTTTATCGCTTCCTGAGTAGCCGCGGTTGCACCGTCAGCACCGCCGGTAACGGCCCCGAGGCGCTTGACGCGCTGCGCTCTGGCCCCGCCCCCGACATCACCGTCCTCGACCTGAGAATGCCGGGAATGGACGGCCTGGAGGTCTTACAGACCATCCGTGAGGAGAACCTCGACGCCGGCAAGATCTGGGCGATCTCGGGGTATTCGAGCGACAACGAGGCGCGCGAGGCGCTGCGGCTGGGTGCGGTGGACTTCGTCAACAAGCCGCTCGACCTGAAGTACCTCGAGTGGAGCATGCACCTGCACCGCGCCGCATCCTGAAACGGCCGGATGCCGAGCAAGGATCCATCGAGCTCGAAGACGGTTCTTTCAGGGTGCTGAAGAACCTATTGCTGGAAGGCAGGCTCGGGGTTGGTGAAAACTGTCTCCAGCAGCTCGGCGTAGACGTGGATCGACCAGTCCAGATCGCGTCCCTTGTTGGTTGCCAGCATGATGTTGCCGAACTGCTGCCAATCCGCCCAGGGCCTCGTGAAACGGGGTTCGGGGTCGTCAAAGCGCGTCCAGTGGGTCCATTCCTCGATGAGGCCGGTGTCCTTGGCGACGCACACCTCGTACTTGTTGTTCGGCGTGTCGCCGACATCCTCGAAGGTCAACTGCAGGACATCAGCTACGCGGCCGTCCTCCATCGGACGCTCGCCGAGGTACTCGAGGGTCACGCCCGGGTCGAGCAACTTGTAGGGCATGAACATCCAGTAGGTGTCGTTGTTCCAGCCCCGGAAGGCGCTGTTGAGTAGCGCCGCGAGCTCCTCCGGGTCGGTGACTTCGGCGCCATTCTTGAAGATACGGCCCTCCCAGCTGTTGACGTTGATGAGCGAGACGATTTGATCGCCGTCTCGGTTCTGCGACTCCATGCGATGGTTGCCGGTCCATTTGTCCCAGACGTGCAGGCGGCCGCCCATGAACTTCCAGCTGATGTAGCGGGTGTTGTTCCAGGCTTCCTCGCCGCCCATTGCCGCCAGCGTGGCGCGGGCGATCTCGACGGCTTTCGTGTCGGACTGGCCGGGAAGGGCCGAAGAGTGTTTGGATTCCTCGGCCGCTAGGCCGGCCGCCGCGGTAACGAGGATCAAAGTCAGGGCGATGGTGGCGCCGTTTGCTCGCGTCGATTTCATGCCTTCACGCTCCTTTGGGTGCGCGGGTCGGGGGACGACACAAAGGGTACGAGAGAGTACCGCGGGCGACAAGTGGTCCGCGGAGGGGCACAAGACGCTACTCCTGATGCAATCTGCCCATCCCCGTATCCATGAAACGCCGAAAAGGGTAGAATTTGGCGCCAGAAATCCGCTTCTATGGCGCCACGAGTGATAGGGGCATGACCTCACCCCGGGGCTTTGGCGCCTCGGGGCAGCTATAGGGGTGTGGCTGTCCGGGTCCCCCCACTAACGGGAGGCATGGAAGGATAGCCATGCTTACGACCCGCAACCTACGTGTTCTTGTCGTCTTCTCGTGTGCGATGACGCTCGGCCTCCTCCCGGCGTTGGCGCAAGAGCCCCCACTGCCTCCACAAGAGGAGGTGGCGCCCGCTCCGGTTCCGGAGCCCGAGCCCGTCGTTGTGCAACCGGCCCAGGCTCTATCGGTCGGAAACCCGAGCCATAACACCGAGGTCAGCTTCTTTCTCGGTGGGCTCGCAGGGGGTGACCTGACGACGATCATCTCCGGCGACTTCTCGCTCGCGGGCACCTTCCAGAACGGCCGCGCGTACGGTGGCCGCGTTGGCTACTACACGTTTCCGCTCGGCGTCGAGGGCAGCTTCACGCACAGCAACAGCGGCCTGGCGGTGACCGTTGATGTCAGCGAGATCAAGGTCAAGCTGGCGGCCCGCGTCGTGTACATGGAGGCCAACGCCATCTTGTTCTTGATTCCCGGGCCGGTGCAGCCGTTCGTTACCGGCGGGGTCGGCTTGCATTCCTACAAGCTCACGGACCTGGGGGGGCGCGACGTCAACAAGTGGGGTTGGAACTACGGCGGTGGCCTCAAGATCAACATCAGCCGCGTTTCGCTGCGTGCTGACGTCCGCGACCATATGACGGACGTGGATGCCGCGGCGCTGGGAATCGACCAGGAGCTCGCGGATCTGCTCGGCCTCAGTGCCCAGCGGCTCCATAACGTCGAGCTCAGTTTCGGCGTCGGTTTCAGCTTCTAGTGCGCTGAAGAACTCCCGGCTAGTCGCTCAGCGGTAGATCTCGGCGATGGTCGGGATCAGGTAGTCCTCGAAGCAAGGTCCGAGGTCGTAGCGCGGCGACAATCCCCAATCGTCCCGCGCCGCCTGGTCATCGACCGCGTTGGGCCACGAATCGACGATCGACTGGCGCCGGGCATCGGGCTCGAATGTGATGCGGGCATCGGGGTACGCGGTGGCGACGAGCTCGCGGATCGCGTCGGCCGAAGGGTTGAACGCCGAGACGTTGTAGACCCGCTGGGTCAGATCCGCTGCCGGTGCCTCCGTGAGCGCCAGCACCGCGTCGATGGCGTCGGGCATCGCCATGAACGGTATTCGGGTGTCGGGGCGGACGAAGCAGGCATAGGTCTCGCCTTTGGCAGCGGCGTGAATCATCTCCGGGGCGTAGTCGCTGGTACCTCCCGAGGGAATCGTGAGGGCGCTGATGAGCCCGGGGAAACGAATGGCGCGAAAGTCGATGCGATCGACGCGCGACTCAGCGTCGAGTTGCTTGTAGTAGGCGGCGTAGTAGCGCC
>JADFNY010000175.1 GCA_022563115.1 Acidobacteriota bacterium
GCTCCTTGAGTCGCCGCGCCTGATCCACCCGCAGTCCGCCGTACTCCTTCCGCCACCGGTAGTACGTGTTCTCGCTGATCCCCAGCGCCCGGCACACCTCCGGCGTCTTGGCTCCCTTCGCCAGCTCGACCTCTGCCTCCCTGAGCTTGCCGATGATCTGCTCGACGGTGTAGCGCTTCCGTGCCATTCATCCCCCTTCCCGAACCAGCCTGAGAGCCTCAAATCCTAACTCTCAAACTGGCCCGACTATTGGGGGGCAGGTCACGAGGGCGTTGGAGCAGGGAGAGACAGACCGCTGGTGTCCATATGGTGTCCATCGAACACGCAAATCAGGGCAAAACGCGTCAAGACGAGTCAACTCGCCGCTCCGCGCACGTTCCCCGTAACTTGTTGATATCACTCGGGAACCCGCGCAAATACTGAAGTGCCCCTGCCAGGACTCGAACCTGGGCTCCGGGATTAGGAATCCCGTGCTCTATCCACCTGAGCTACAGGGGCGTCTGGAACGGCACGAAGGCGGTCTGGCGCGCGCAGTCTGGGCAACCAGGCGGCGAGGCGACGAATCTCGGTAAGAAAATCAAGCCGACGGGCGACAATCTCTGGTGTCAAGTCAGCCGGTCGATGTCCTGACGATCGATCGGGCGATCTGACTCGCGCTTCATCTTGATCAACTCGTCCAGAGTTACCAGCCATAGCTCGAGGTCCTCCTGGGGCACGGCGTATCGGGACTCGTACGCGTCAGCGTACGTGCCACCGGCCGCGATCAGCAAGTCCAGTTGCAGCGGTTCTTCCCAACCCGGCTCGAGCTTGACGAGATGTTCGCCGCCAACCCACCACAGAGGGCATAACCCACATCCTCCTTGGCAAAGGCCGAGAGCAGGGCCCGCATTTCCGCGGCCAGGTGCGGAATAGTCCGCATGCCCCGCTGCCCGGTGGGCTCGGCCGTCACCTCGAAACCCTCACGTCGACGGCGCCGCGCGTGCTCGGCGGCGGAAGCGGGCCGCTCAGGAACTCGGCAACGATCTCGGCGTATCTGTGCGCCTCGACGACCGAGCTTGCGTGCCCGGAACCGTGGAACGTGTGCACCCGGGCGCTCGGATACAGCGCTCGCACAGCCGCGCGCTCCTCCTCCTTGACGCTGGCGTCGTTGTCCGACTCGAGGATCAGCGTCTCGCCCTTCCAACCGTCGAGGTCGTCAGGCGTGAGCTCGCTGCCGATGAACTCCCCCATGCATCGCATGACGTTCACCAGGTAGGACTTGGTCAACTCGTCGGTCAGCTCGATGAAGAAGCCGTTCCAGAAGTCCCTCGCCTCGAACCCTTGCGGCAGAATCTTGTCGACTTTTCGTCGCATCAACGCCTTGCCTACCCGCAGCGGGAGCATCCGCATGAGGAACGTCATCACCGCCATGTTTCGCGTGTAGCGTGGATCGGGCGCGATGGTGTGCGAGAGGACCATTCGTTCGGTGCGCTCCGGGTGCGCCCGCGTCCACGACTGGGCCAGCGTTCCGCCGAACGAGCTCCCGAGCACGCTGGTCTTGCCGATTCCTTCGGCGTCGAGGATTCGCTCCAGGACCGTCTGGGTCTCGGCGATCGAACGCCCGGCAACGTAGTAGGGAGTCACGATCCGCATCTGGGGCGCCCACGAGTCGATGAGCTGAAAGCCGAGCTCGGCCGAGCCCAGAGCGCCAGGCAGCATCAACAGACTCTTGTCACCGCTTCCCGCGCAAATGTACCGCCAGCTCCTGCCGCCGACCTCGATCGTCTGGGGTGGATGGTTGCGCCGGAAGTCGGCGAGCTGCTCGGCAAGGCGGGCACCGGCCGCGCTCGTCATCACCCTACCTCACCAGGTGCGGAAAGAAGCAGCCGCTGACGCTCATGTAGTTCATGGCTTCGACTCCGCGACTCTATTTACTATTAGACGAAATAATAGTTTTGGTATTCAAAAATATCAACTCGGAAGGAACACGTTCTCCATCTGCGGTTTCACCGCCAGCGCGGCAGACAAGAGTACTCGGCGGTTCGTTCGGCGGTACAGTCGCCAGGAGCTGGGCGCGCGCTGACCCGGAACGCCTTGACGACGAACCGGCCCGTTCCCCATGATGACTGTTCATACCAATATTACGACGGTTTGTTCCCTAGACGGACAGAGGAGATCCTCGAAAGTACGTTCCCGGCGGCTGAGGCGGCTGCCGGTCCCGATGGCGCCAATCGCGCCTGTCGGCGAAAGGCGGCCTCGTTGGGCTCGACGACCCGCGCCCTCGCGCTGTCGTCACTGGGTGCAGCGGAAAGCCGGTTTGACGGAATGGCTACTGTCGAGTAACGTCTTGCAAGTATTTGAGACTTAGTCTCAATCGCAAGGAGAGGCGCGCCGTCGAGAGCCCGTGCGAACCGACAGGATCGAGACCTACCCCATGTTCTGCTTTTGTGGATCACTCACCCATCGCCGGCGGCTTGTCGTTCGCCTTTTTGTCCTGCTTCTCTCCTGCGGTTGGCTGCTGACCGCGGCTGCCGACAACGCCAGCGAAGCCCGGCAAGAGCCGGGGAGCACGGTCAAGGCCGGCGCACAGGTCACCGCGCCGATGAGCCAGCGGAAGCCCGCGGCGACGCAAAAGTCGCGGTCCAAGGAGGCGCGCCGCGCCGAGCAGGAACGCCAGGCGCAGAAGAAGAAGGAACAGATCGAGCTGCTTGTCGACGAGCGCGTCATGGTCATCGGCGACGCGGCCAGGGTGCGTGACATTCCCGGTTCCGCCCACCTGCTGTCGCGCGCCGACATGGAGCGACAGAACCAGATCTTCGACGATGTGCATCGATACCTGCGCCAGGTGCCCGGCATCAATATCCAGGAGGAAGATGGCTTCGGGTTGCGTCCCAACATCGGCCTACGCGGCAGCGGCAGCGAACGCAGTTCCAAGATCACGTTGATGGAGGACGGGGTGTTGATCGCCCCGGCGCCGTACGCCGCATCATCGGCCTACTATTTCCCCACCGCTGGCCGCATGGAGGCGATCGAAGTGCGCAAGGGCTCGAGCCAGGTGAAGTACGGGCCGCGCACCAACGGCGGCGCCTTGAACCTGGTTTCGACGTCGATCCCGCAGCAGTTCGACCTACGCGCCCGGCTCAGCGTCGGCGACCACGGCACGGCGCGCGCCCTGGTGAACGTGGGCCATTCGGGACAGCGCTATGGCTGGTTGCTCGAGACCTATCAGATCAGCAGCGGCGGCTTCAAGAAGCTCGACGGCGGCGGCGACACTGGCTACGAGCTGCAGGACTACCTGTTGAAGTTCGGCGTCAACTCCGACCCGTCAGCGTCGATCTACCAGGACCTCGAGGTGAAGCTCGGCAAGACCAAGCAGGTGTCTGACGAGACCTACCTGGGCCTGACCGACGAAGACTTTCGCGCCCACCCGCTGCGCCGTTACGCCGGCTCGCAAGAGGACGTGTTCCGCTCCGACCACGAGCAGTACCAAGTGCGCCACTTTGTCGGGTTGACCCCCGAAATCGATGTCACCACGGTGGCGTACCGTAACGATTTCTCCCGCAATTGGTACAAGCTGCAGAGTATCAACGGCGTCAACCTCAGCGCGATGCTCGAAGACACCGAGGAATTCGCCGGCGAGCTCGCGATCGCCCGGGGGGCCTCGAGCGGCGCCGACGCGATGAAGGTGCGCGCCAACGCGCGCACCTACTACGGCCGAGGTGTGCAGAGCGTCGTCGGCTGGCGGCCGCAGATCGGTGCGGCCCGCAACCAGTTCGAGTTCGGAATCCGCTATCACGAGGACCAGGAGGACCGTTTCCAGCACGAGGATGGCTTTCGCATGGTCGACGGCACCATGCTGTTGACCAGCGCCGGCCGCCCCGGTAGCCAGAGCAATCGGGTCAGCGACGCCCGCGCCTGGGCGTTTTTCGTGCAGGATCAGATCGACTGGGGGCGGTGGAGCTTCAACCCCGGGGTGCGCATCGAGGCGATCGAGCTAGTGCGCACTGACTACGCCAAAGACGACCCGCAGCGCGACGCTCCGACGCGCGTGCGCATCAACGATCTCACCATTGTGGTTCCCGGCATCGGGGTGGGCTACGACGTCAGCTCCGAGCTGCGCCTGTTCGGCGGCGTGCACAAGGGCTTCGGGCCGCCGGGGCCGGGGAGCTCCGACTTCACCGAGGCCGAAAAGAGCGTCAACTACGAGGCCGGCATGCGCGACGCGGGCGGCGCCCTCGGGCTGGATATCACCGGCTTCTTCAACGACTACTCCAACCTGCTCGGCGCCGACACCTTGTCGTCGGGCGGCACCGGCAGCGGCGACCTGTTCAACGGCGGCGACGTGGACGTGATCGGCATCGAGGCGGCGACCCGCTTCAGCGGCCTGCAGTTCGACGACTGGAGTGTGATGGTGCCGGTGTGGGCGACTTACACCTACACCGACGCCACCTTCCAGCGCTCGTTCGTGAGCAGCTACGCGCCGTGGGGCCACGTCGAGATTGGCGACAAGCTGCCGTACCTGTCCGCGCACCAGTTCGCGGCCGGCATCGGGGTCGCGCGCGGCTCCTTCAGCATCGATCTCGAGGCGGTCTACAACAGCACCATGCGCACCGATGCGTCGCAAGGCTCCATCGATCCGCTGCGCTCCACCGACAGCTTCCTGGTGTGGAACCTCAGCGCCAACGTGACGCTCGCCGATCAGGTTGCCGTGTTCGCCGGCATCGAGAACCTCACCAACGACGTCTACATCGTCGCGCGCCGCCCCGCCGGCGCCCGCCCGGCCCTGCCGCGCACGTTGGTTGCCGGTCTCAAGCTGGATTTCTGAGCGCTGCCGGCGCAGCCCACGCCACTTCTGCCTTCGGCGAACCATGCCGCCCTCGAGCGCGGAGGGCGAATGGATTTTCCAGGAGATTTTGTGTGTCGATTTCTCTAACTTGGACGTCTGAACGTGTAAAGGCCGAGCGAAAGCTTTGCCGAACGACCCGGACGGCTGTTGCGACGCGGGTCGTTTCACCACGAAAAGACCGAAGAACGGGCAGAAAACATGAGAAACCCGCACCGAGACCGAACCCAACGAGATTCCGCCGGACGTGACCGGGCCCAAAAACCGAGCCGCCGAGTACACGGCTTCGTCGGTAGGCCCCTGACCCGCAGCCCGGGACATTGGGTGGCACTGTCGCTTCTCGGTATCGTCGCTCTGCTTGGATCGGCCCTTTCGATCGAGAATACGCCGGCCGTTTCGGCGCCCGTCCAAGGCGGAAGCTACGAGCAAATCAGAGACCTGGCCGAGCGCTACTACGACGAGGGTTCCTACAGTTTCGCCGGTGAGCAATACCAACGCGCCGCCGATCTCGACCTCGACGACGCCCGGCGACGCTGGGTCGAGTTTCGACTTGCCGACACCTCGTGGCGGGCGCAGGCGGGCTCGCAAACCACCGACAACACCGCGTTCGACCGGGCGCGCCAGCAACTCGAGGCGCTGATCGCCGCCGTCTCACGCGAGGAGGATCGCGATCTGGTTTGGGCCGAGACGCACGAGTCGCTCGGCGATTTCTGGTGGGCACGGCGGGACTCGCGCAACTGGGGACCGGCCTGGGCGCACTATCAACCGGCCCTCGACTGGTGGGCCGGCTCCCATGACATCGATCGGGCACGGGACCGCTACATCGGTATCGTCTGGAAGATCGCCGAGCCGCCCGACAGCCAGCAGTACTACTACTACGGCTACTACGGCAACCTCGTGCCGGTCGAGATCATCGACAACGTCCTGGACATCGCGGCCACCGACGAGGACCGGGCCCGGGCCCACTTCCTGGTGGCGATGACGCTGCGCCAGCAAGGTGGATCCTGGGAGCTGCTGCGCCGCATCCCGGAAGAGTTCGAGGCGGCGCTGGAGATCGGCACCGCTACCGGCTGGCGTGACGACGCCCTCTATCACTACGCCAACTGGCTGGCGAGCAACGGCCGCGTCGTACGAACGGTGGGCGCGCAATGGAGCTACGAGCCCGACTACGTGCGGGCTCTGGAGCTTTACCGTCAGATCGTCGGGGAGTTCCGCAAGGGCGAGACCCGCTACTACGACGAAGCGGTCCAGCAGATCGACAACATTACCCGGCCGACCGTCTCGGTGAGCACCGGCAACTTCTTTCTGCCGGGATCCGAGATCCAGTTCTACCTGAGCTGGCGCAACGTCGCTGGCGTCGATCTGAAGCTCTATCGAATCGGATTGGATCGCTCGCCGGACTTCGCCCAGTTCTCCGACCTCGGCAGCTCGCAGTGGCTGCAGGCCGTCGACCTGGCCGCCGTGTCGGAGCCCCTCCTGTCGTGGTCGGTCGAGACCGAGGATGACGGCGTGCACCGGCCCGGCCAGCGGTCGGTCGAGCTCGACCAGCAGCTGCCGCTGGGCGCCTACCTGCTGTTGGCCACCGATGCCGGCACCGCGCCGGGACCCTCTGCGTCAGACCCGGTCGCGACCATGCCGGCTCTGGCAACACCGGCCAGCGGCCGCGAGCTCATCCTGGTGACCGACGCGGCGCTGGTGCTCAAGACCGCCGGCACCCAGGCTCTCGTCTATTTCTGCGACACCTTCGACGGCTCTCCCATTGCTGACGCCGGCGTCTCCCTGTGGGAGCGCAGCTATCAAAACGGCAACTGGGTCTGGCGGCACCTCAGCGCACGCACCGGCGAGGACGGGATCGCGACGTTCAGGTTGAGTCGGACGTCGAACAACCTCGACCTGTTCACGGCGGCGGCGCTCGGCGACCACGAAGCCTTCAGCGCCGGATCGAGCTACCACTACCGGCGGGCGCAGGACACCTGGCGCATCTACGCCTTCACCGACCGCGCCGCCTACAGGCCCGGCGAGGAGGCGCACTGGAAGCTCATCGCCCGCCAATACGACGGCTCGATGTACTCGACCCCGTCGAACCGGACCATTTACTACGAGATCTTCGATCCGCGCGGCACCAAGGTCGACGAGAAGGAGGTCGTGCTCAACGCCTTCGGCAGCAGTTGGGGCAGCCTAGAGCTCACCGACACGATGCCGCTGGGCGAGTATCGCGTGACGTTCCGCGAGCGCAGCGGCGGCAGCCACATCGGCGACGCGACGCTGCTGAGGCTCGAGGAGTACAAGCTGCCGGAGTTCAAGGTGGCGGTCAACACGCCGGAGCAAGACGGCAGGAAGCAGACTTTTCGGCTTGGCGAGGACGTCGAGGTCGAGATCGAGTCGGAGTATTACTTCGGCGGTGCGGTCGCCGACGCCACCGTCGAGGTGCTCGTCTACCAGAATCCCTTCTATCACTGGTGGCGCCCGCAGCGTGAATTCCCCTGGTACTACGAGGACATCGATCCCCGCTACTACGGCTACAACCAGGGCGGCGGCCAGCTCATCAAGCGCGAGACCCTCAAGACCGACGCCGAAGGCAGGGCGACGCTGACCTTCGAGACCCCCGCCAACGGCGGGCAGGACTTCGAGTACCGCATCGAGGCGCGGGTCACCGACGCCTCGCGACGCGAGATCATCGGCACCGGGGTGGTGCGGGTGACAAGGCAGCGCTATTACATGTACCCGCGGCCGCGCCACCAGATCTACCGGCCGCAGGACCTGGTGCAGATCGACTTCACCGCGCTCGACGCCAACGAGCAGCCGCTGCCCGTCACCGGCATCGTCAAGGTGACACGCGATAGCTGGCAGGAGATTTGGGTCGACGCCGAGGGCAACGAGATCAGCGGCGAAGAGCTGCGGGCGCTGCAGCGCGCCAACCCCGGCTTCCCCCGGGTCGGCAACCGTCTGTGGGAGCTGAAGTTCCGCGGTT
>JADFNY010000176.1 GCA_022563115.1 Acidobacteriota bacterium
GAGGTGCTGACCGCCATGCTGCAGGGTGAGGAAGGCCTGCAGTTCGTCCAGGTAACGTATTCGGAGCGCCCACCGCTGGATGGTTCTTCGGGAGTGGACGCCATCTTCGACGTTGTCGAGGGCGACACGGTGCGTATCGAGAACGTCTACTTCGAGGGCGCCACCGAGTTCACCCAAAAAGAACTGCGCTGGATGACGAAGAAGACCGGCGAGCACTGGCTGATGTCGTTCCTGCTCAAAAACGACCGCTATTCGCCCGCCGGCTTCGAATTCGATCAACAAAACCTGAGCAACGAGTACCGTCGGCGCGGCTATATCGACATCGAGATCGGTACCCCGGAGGTCGAAGTCTACGACATCGACCGGCCGTGGCCGAGGGGGGACACCCGGCGCCTGTACGTCCGCATTCCGATCAACGAAGGTCCCCAGTACCGGCTCGGCGAGGTCCTCATCGAAGGCAACACGCGCTTTACCGACGAGCAACTCGCGTCGCTGGTGCCGCTCAACCAAGGCGACATCCTGGACGTCAAAGGCCTGGTCGACGCGACCACGGCGATGGAGAACATCTACAGCAATTTCGGCTACTTCCAGGTCGTCGTGGCTCCCATCCCGGTGCCCGATCCGGCCACCGGCATCGCCGACGTTCGGTACGTGATTACCGAGAACGCGCTGTACACGGTTCGCCGTATCGAGTTCGAGGGCAACACCAACACCCGCGACTACGTGATGCGGCGCAACCTACGCATCGGCGAGAACGACCTGTGGAGCCAGGGCCGGGTCGAGGCCAGCAAATTCAAGATCCAACAGCTCGGTTACTTCGCCAAGATCGAAGAAGTGGTCACCATCGTCGAGGATCCGTCGCGCCTGGCCCTCGCTCCGGGACAAGAGTTCGATCCGTCGCAGCTGCAGGCCGGTGAGGCGCCGCAGACGGGTGAGGTCGACATCACGCTCAAGGTCTCGGAAGTCGGTCGCAACCAGATAAGCTTCGGTGGCGGCGTCTCGGCGCTCGAGGGTGCTTTCGTACAGCTCGGGTACGCCACCCGCAACCTCTTCGGCCGCGGCCAGACGTTCTCGTTCAGCGGCCAGTTCGGCGGCCGTACGACGACGGCGCGGCTCTCGTTCCTGCAGCCCTACTTGTTCGGCAAAAACATCCGCGGCGGCATCGACATCTTCCGCTCGCGGCTCGATTACATCGACTTCCAGCAGCAGAGCAGCGGTATCTCGTTTCGCGTCGGCTTCCCGCTCGACCGCGGCGAGTTCACGACCCTGTTCCTGGAGTACAACTTCAGCAACATCAATATCGGCGAGCTCAACACCTCGTTCTTCGGGCTTTCCGATCCCATCTTCCGGGCGCTGTTTCTCACCGCGGGCGAGCGTACGACCAGCAGCGTACGGCCGAACATCATCTACAACTCGATCAACAACCCGTTCAATCCTAGCCGCGGTCGGCGTCATACCGGGTCGTTCGAGTTTGCCGGCGGGCCGCTCGGCGGCTCGCTCGACTTCTTCAAGAGCATCTTCACGACGACCTGGTATATACCGACCAGGGTCAACGGTCGCGGCGTGGGCGCCACGGTGTCGCAGATCTTCGCCTTCAACGTCCAACTGCGCGTGGTCGAGCCGTATGGCGGTCTGAGCACGGTCCCGATTTTCGAGCGTTTTTTCCTCGGCGGCAGCAACTCGGTGCGGGGCACCCAACTTCGCGCCATCGGGCCGGTCGATCAATTCGGCAACATCATCGGCGGCACGCGGGCACTTCAGTACAACATCGAGTACATCATCGCGCTCGCGGATCCGTTGCGCATCGCGGTGTTCCACGATGCCGGCGCTGCCTGGGAGAATCAGTTCTCACTGCCGGATCTGCGCAAGACAGCGGGGCTGGAGTTCCGCATCTTCATGCCGGTGTTCAACGTCCCGTTCCGCTTCTTCTGGGCCTACAACTTCGATCCCCTGGCGCGATTCGGCGAGGAGCGGTCGTCCTTCGAGTTCGCGATTGGCACCACATTCTGACGCCCCTGCGGCGGGCTGTCCGATAACACTCGGCGATCTTGCTCGCTTGGTGGGCGGATCACTGGATGGAGACGCGGACACGTCCGTTCTGGGCATCGCGCGCCTCAGTGACGCGACCGCCGACGAGGTCAGCTTCTGTGCGCTGGTGGAGTATCGCCAGCAGGTCGCCGACACCGGCGCGGCGGCGGTCATCGTCGCCGTCGATTTCGAGTCGCCGGCGGGAACGCCGGTTGATCTGGCGCTCATACGGGTCGACAACCCGTACCTGGCGACGGCCAGCGTCGTCCATCATTTCTTTCCTGAACGGGAGCCACCGCCGTCGATCCATCGGAGCGCGCTCATCGCCGCCAGCGCCAAGATCGGCGACGGCGTGGCGGTGGGCCCGTGGGCGGTTGTCGGTGAAGACTGCGTCATCGGGTCAGGCACGCGATTGGGCGCCGGCTGCGTTCTTGCAGACGGTACCCGCGTGGGCGATGACTGCCGGATGTTCCCGAACGTGACCTTGTATCCCTCCGTCGTGGTCGGGGATCGCGTCATCATTCACGCCGGCGCCGTCCTGGGCGCCGATGGCTTCGGCTACGCCACCGACGGCGGCAAGCACGTCAAGATCCCGCAGGTCGGCGGCGTTGTGATCGGCGACGATGTCGAGATCGGCGCCAACGCGTGTATCGACCGGGCTGCGTTGGGAACCACTCGAATCGCCCACGGCACCAAGATCGACAACCTGGTCCAGATCGGCCACAATTGCGACCTCGGGCCCGACAGCATTCTGTGCGGCCAGGTGGGGGTTGCCGGCTCGACTCGGATCGGCAAGGGTGTCTTGATCGGCGGCCAGGCCGGAGTGGGCGGGCACCTCAGCGTTGGGGATGGGGCCATGATCGCCGGCGGCAGCGGCGTAACCAGCTCGGTTGCCGCGGGGACCCGAGTGGGTGGCTATCCGCACCTCGAAGCGTCACGGTGGCGGCGCGTCGTCGCCGCCCTGCGAACGCTTCCGGAACTGGTACGACGCGTGCGGCGCTTGGAGGCGACGCTCGCCGGCGGAGAAAAGGAAGAGGAGTGAGCGTCGATATTCGTCGCATCCTGGAGATTCTGCCGCACCGCTACCCGTTTCTTTTCGTCGATCGCATCGAGGAGATGGAACCGGGGCGGCGCATCGTCGGGATCAAGAACGTGACGATCAACGAGCCGTTCTTTCAGGGACACTTCCCGGGCAATCCCGTCATGCCGGGGGTGTTGATCCTCGAGGCCATGGGGCAAGTTGCCACCGTCCTCTTTCTCGCCGAGGAGGAGATGAGGGCCGGGCATTTCGCCTACTTCGCCGCCGCCGACAAGATACGATTTCGCCGTCCCGTGGTTCCGGGCGATCAGCTTCGATGCGAGGTGGAGGTGCTGCGCGTGCGGCGCAAGAGCTGCAAGGTCCAGGCCCGCGCCACAGTCGAAGGCGAGCTCGTCGCCGAGGCGAGGCTATTTTCCGTCCTCGTCGAGGTGCCCGAGCTGGACGACGAATGACGGTTCTGTGCCATCCCACCGCGGTGATCGAGGACGGCGCCGCCCTCGCTGATGGCGTCTTCGTCGGCCCCTACGCGACCGTCGGCAAGTACGTGACACTGGGCGCCAAGACCAGAGTCGGAGCGCACGCCGTGCTCGAGGGACACACGACGCTGGGTGAGAATTGCGAGGTCTTCCCACACGCCTGCATCGGCACGATTCCACAGGATCTCAAGTACCACGGCGAGGTCTCTTACCTCGAGGCCGGTGACCGCAACGTATTCCGCGAGTTCGTCACCGCAAACGTCGGGACCGAGGGCGGCGGCGCCGTGACCCGGGTGGGTTCCGACAATCTCTTCATGGCCTATTGCCACTTGGCGCACGATTGCATCATCGGAGACCATGTCATCTTCGGTAACGCAGCGACGCTCGCCGGCCACGTGATCATCGAAGACTGGGTCAATGTCGGCGCGTTCTCCGGGGTGGAGCAATACCGCCGGGTTGGCCAGCACGCCTTCGTCGCTGCCTACGCCGGGGTTACCAAAGACGTGGTGCCTTACAGCACGGTACAGGGAAACCATTGCCAGGTCTTTGGCCTGAACAGCATCGGGTTGAAGCGGCGCGGCTTCGCCGCGGAGCCGCTCGCGGAGCTCAAGCGCGCGTTTCGTATCCTCTTTCGCAGCAACCTCAACACCACGCAAGCCCTCGTGACGATCGCTGACGAGAATTTCGAGTCTCCCGAGGTCGCGACGCTGGTCGAATTCGTGCGGAACAGTGAGCACGGAATCGTCAAGTGAACCTCTGGCGCTGATCGCCGGCAGCACTCAGATGCCCTGCGTGGTCGCCGAAGAGGCGCGGTCGCGGGGCCGGGTGGTCATCGCCATCGCTATCCAAGGAATCACCGAACCGGCCATCGACGACGTCGCCGACCGGGTGCACTGGCTCGAGTGGGGTGACATCAACGGATTCCTCGGCTTGCTCGGGAAATTGCGCTCGGAAGGCATCAGAGAGGCGGTGATGGCCGGCAAGGTGGAGCAGCAGCGCATCTACGACGACGACGCGGCCGAAGGGCTCGAGGGTGTGCTCGCCTCGATGCCGGTGCGCCACACCGACTCCTTGATCCAGGCGGTCGTCAACTTGATATCGGGAGCCGGCATCGAGCTGCTCGACTCTACCGACTTCCTACAGCAGCACATCGTCCGCGAGGGAACGCTGACGCGCAGATCTCCCGACGACCGCGAGAGCGAGGACATCTCCCACGGTTGGACCGTCGCCAAACAACTCGGTGCCCTCGACATCGGGCAATCCGTCGTCATCAAGCACCGGGCCGTGGTCGCTATCGAGGCGATGGAGGGCACCGACGAGTGCCTGCGACGCGCCGGAGCGCTGGCGGGGGCGGGCACCGTGCTGGTGAAGGTCGGCAAGCCTGACCAGGACCTACGCTTCGATGTCCCGGTGGTCGGGGCATCAACGATCGAGACGATGGCGGAGGTCGGGGCATCGGCTCTGTGCGTCGAGGCCGATCTGACCGTCTTGTTCGACGCCGAGCAGTTCCGTAGTGACGCCGATGCGGCGGGCATCGCGGTGGTTGCGCGGAAGAAATGCTGAGCATGCGCGTCGGGGTCGTCGGCGTCGGCGCGATGGGGCGCCTCCACGCACGAGCTTATTCTGAGCTCGACGGCTGTGAGTTGGTCGGCGTCCACGACATTGACCCCGATCGTAGCCGGGAGGTCGCCGGACGGCACCAGGTCGAATCGTTCTCGGACCTCGACAGCTTGCTGGGTCGCGTCGACGCGGTGACGGTGGCGGTGCCGACGCCCGATCATCACGCGGTCGGAGTGCACTGCCTGCACGCCGGCTGCGACCTTCTGATCGAAAAACCGCTGGCGCCGTCGCTCGATCAGGCCGATAGCCTCATTGCCACAGCGGAGAAAGAAGGTCGGATCCTCCAGGTCGGGCACATCGAGCGTTACAACCCTGCCGTCGAGACGATGGCCGAACGGGTCGATCGCCCCGGCTTCATCGAAGTTGATCGATTGGGTGCGCTGGCACCGCGCAGCCTCGAAACCGACGTCGTCCTCGACCTGATGATCCACGACATCGATATCGTGCACTGGCTCGTCGACGACGAGGTAGTGGAGATACGCGCCGTGGGCGTAGCCATCCTCACTGAAGCAATCGACTTCGCCAACGCCCGCCTGGAGTTCGCCGGCGGTTGCATCGCCAACCTGACGGCAAGCCGGGTGAGCGTCAACCGGATCCGGAAGGTTCGTGTTTTCCAGCCAGAAGGCTATCTCTCGGTCGATTACACGGCCCAGACGGTCGAGCATCACCGCTTGTTGCGGACCGCCGGGAAGCCCATCGGTATCGAGACCGATCGCATCGAAGCATCGGGTGACGAGCCGCTAGTCGCGCAGCTCAAGGACTTTGCCAGAGCCTGCGCCGATCGCAGCCGGCCCCGTGCCGACGGGGAGTCGGCGCGCCGGGCGCTGGCCACGGCGCTCGACATTCTCGACGCGATCGAAGCTCGCATGAGGTGAGCTCAACGTTGTTTCCAGAACTGCGCGGACTGTTTGCTACACTCGCCTGCTGGTGTTTCATCATCCGTTGAGGCCGACACACATGCCGATTGCATTCGAGCCCAGTCCACGTCCGACGCTCGGCATCGAAGAGGAGTTTCAGCTCTGTGATCCGCAGAGCGGGGACCTCGTGCCGAAGGCCGACGAGATCATGGCGGCGGCCGATCCGGAGCTGCGAAAGCGCCTGAGCTACGACCTCTTGTTGACGCTCGTCGAGGCCAACACAGAGGTTTCGGAGACCGTCGAAGAAGGCATCGAAGACCTGCTCGACAAGCGGCGCCAAGTGCAGACGCTGGCCGAGGCATCGGGCTGCACGTTGGGGATGACCGGAACCCACCCGTACGCCGACCCGAAAGAGCAGCAGATCGTCGACACACCGGACTATCAATGGGTACGCGACCAGCTCGGATACGTGGCGCTGCGAAACATCACCTTCGGGTTGCACGTCCATGTCGGCGTCGACGACGCCGAGCGCGCGGTGTACATCGCCAACCGTATGCGGTTGTGGATCGGGCCGCTGATCGCCCTGGCGGCAAACTCGCCCTACCTCGACGGCGTCGACACCGGTTGGGACGCAGCGCGGGTCTACGTGTTCGGCGCCTTTCCGCGCGCCGGTATCCCGCCGCGGTTGCGCAGCTACAAAGAGTTCGCCCAGCAGATGGACGCGCTGATCGCCGCGGCGGCGATCACCAAGCCGCGCCAGATCTGGTGGAACGTACGGGTGCACCCCCAGTTCGGAACGGTTGAGTTCCGCGCTTGCGACGTGCAGAGCTCCGTGCCGCGCACCGCCTCCATCGTCGCCCTGGTGCAGGCGCTCGTCGTCACCTACGGAGACGCGCACCGCGCCGGCGAGCCCGAACCGGAACTGCCGGGCGCGTATCTGGAGGATCTGCGCTGGAAGGGAATGCGCTTCGGATTGGATGCCGACGTCATCGACGCTGAGACCTCCGAAGTGCTCTCGATGCCCGATTTCGTACGTCGCATGCTGGAGGTCGCGCGGCCGGCGGCAGAGAAGTTGGGAACCACCCGATACCTGGACATCGTTTCCGAGATTCTCCGGTCGGGCAACGCCGCCACAGCTCAGCGGGCGGCGCTGGTGGAGGAGGGCGGCGACCTGCGGCGGCTGCAGCTCCGCCTGCTGCGGGAAACCGCGGAGAGCGGGATTCGACGCCCGGAGTCCTCATCCGCTTGAACGCAGACGCGTCCGTTTCTGTGGATCACGGGGGCCTCGTCGTCGACGTATTGGGCGCCGGGAGCGGGTATCCGACGGCGGTCCGCGATAC
Organism: Acidobacteriota bacterium; assembly: GCA_022563115.1. Classification (GTDB taxonomy): domain Bacteria; phylum Acidobacteriota; class UBA890; order UBA890; family UBA890; genus UBA890. Next base: position 7,361 of record JADFNY010000176.1, read on the forward strand.
CAGCAGCTTGTTGATCGGCTCGGCGGAAGGGTGGACCGTTGTCGACTGCCCGGGCTCGCTGGTTCACAAGCTCGCCACCCGGGCGCTGCCCTTGGACGCGCTACGGCGCCTGATCTTGACCCACAACCACGTCGACCATGTGTACGGCCTGCCGCATCTGATCCAGGCGTTGGCGCTCGAGGGGCGCGCCGACGAGATCCACGTGCTGGCACCCGGCCAAGCATTGGCTACCGTCGAGGGAATGCTGCGGGTCCACGGCCTGATCGGAGATCGGTATCCGGAGGTTCGTCAGACCGAGATACCGCTCGGCGAGGCGAGCGAGGTCCTTGGAACCGAGGATCTGCGGATTACCGCCAGCGCGACCGAGCATACGCGTGACACGGTGGCGCTGCGATTCGAGACAGCG
>JADFNY010000177.1 GCA_022563115.1 Acidobacteriota bacterium
AGTTATCGTGGGCCATTGCGCTCGCGCCGCCGGGAGCCGTTGAGATATCCGGGCTAAGTACTCCGCCCCATAAGTACGATGAACAACATCGAGACCAACGGCGAGGCCACTCGGCTCGTCGATCAACTGGCCGACGCGGACAAGCGCTGGGACGCCTACTGCGGACTTGCCGCCCTGGGCAGCGAGGCCTTACCGGCCGTGCGCGCCGGGCTCACGAACGCGCAGTGGCAGGTGCGCCGCTGGTGCACGATCCTGCTCGATCACCTCGCCGACCCCGAGACCCTCGAGGACCTGATCCCGCTGCTGCACGATCCGAAGAGCAACGTGCGGATGTGGGCCGTGCACTCGCTGTCGTGCGACCGCTGCAAGCAGGACGAAATCTCGATCGACGTCGTTCCGCTGCTCATCGAGCGCATCGAGCACGACGGCAGCATCCGCGTTCGCCGTATGGCGGTGGCGATGCTGGGGCACCACGTCGCGCCCGACGAGCGCGTTGTACGCGTCTTCGAGGCGGTGCTGGCCAAGGAGTCGGATCGCAAGTTGCGGCTGCACGCCGAGGAGGGCCTCGAACGCTATCGCGAAGCAGGTCTGGCAGGCGGCGCCTGATCGAGGGAGAGCCGAACTACGGCGTCGGCGCGGCGCGGGCGCTCGGAATCAGCGGATCCCGACGGTCCCCTTGACGGAATCGAAGAGTGCCTGCGAATCGTAGCCGATCCCGGCCTTGAAGACGCCACAGCCAGACCCATCACGTTTCACCACGCCCTGCTAGCCTGAAGCGCATGAGCAACGACGCAACATCGAACGCCGGGGCGCCCTGCCCCTCCTGCGGCGCGGTCCCCGCGGCGCGCTTCGCCGACTGCCAGGCGATGTGGGACCAGCTGCTGGCGGAGAGCTTCTCGAACTTCGCCTACGCGCGGTTGCACCGCGCCATCGTCGACGCCTACTCCCTGCAGCACCCCGACCCGTACTGCAAGTCGGCGAAATCGTACGCGGCGCACTTGACGGGCATTTGTTGCGCCGTCGAGCATGGCGACACCCCGGAGGTCAACGCCGCGATGCAACGCTGGTTGAGCACCAATCCGGAGCTCGACAAGCCCGACGTGCCGGTGACCCGCGGTCGGCTGACGATCGCATCGGTGATCGAGCTCCGGGTCCCGTCCGAAATCACCGCGGCTTTAGAAGTGTGGTTCGAGGACGTCTGGCGAGCGTACGAAGCGCAGCACGGAGTTACCCGTGAATGGATTCAGCGCCTGTCGGCGGCGGACGGCGGGACCGGCATGACTACGGCATGACGGAGATGCCGTGCCAGAACGCCACGTGGTCCTTGATCTCCGCCGCCGCGGCGCTGGGATTTTCGTAGTACCAGGCGGCGTCGGGGTTCTCCTGCCCATCGACGACGACGCTGTGGTACGACGCCGTCCCCTTCCACGAGCAGATCGATGTATGACTGCTCGGCGTGAAGAACTGCATGTCCAGCGAGTCCGCCGGAAAGTAGTGATTGCCCTCGACGACGACCGTGTCCTCGCTCTCGGCAATTACTTGTCCGTTCCAAATGGCTTTCATGACGCTCCTCTCTAGAGTGAGTCTTTAACTTCGAGTACTTCGTAGTGCTCGAGATTCATCGTGCGACTTCGAGGATCGGATCCTTGTTGCCGGTCAGTTGCCAGCGTATGAGCGACACCGGAATCACGCCGGTGGCGAGAAACTCGTCGAAAAAGCGTTTGATGGTGAATTCGTCGCCGAGCTGGATGGCGCGCTCGGCCATGAGCTTCTCGATCTCGAGCTTGCCGATGATGTAGCTAGTGCCGTAGCCCGGCTGGGTCAGGTAGAAATGCTCCTCGCCTTGGATGGTGGCGCCGTCGGCGGGGAGGAAGCCGCGCGGCGTCCATTCGGAGGCGAACTCCGCCGCCTCCTGCAGGGTGTAGACGTTGGCGTGCTGGCGCAGTCCGCCGAGACCACGGGCGGCGCGTTGGGCGAGGAGGATCCAGATGAGCTCCCGCGCCCTCGGCCGATCGTCGAACAGGCCGGCGTGCATCATCATTTCCTCGAACGCCGTCGCCAGGCCCTCGGAACGGTTGTCGTAGATGTTCGAAAGCGGCGGCACCCGGCGGATCGGGCTCTCGTGCGGCTCGTACTCCATGAGCGCCAGGTCGATCCAGTGCACCCCATGGGCCCGCATCGTCAACGCGTCGCGGTAGCTGACCTCGGAGAAGAAGCCGCGCAGACCATCGGCGGGGCTGAAGCTGCCGATCCGTGCCCGCAACGCCGGGCCCATGTAGTCGGCCATCGTGAAGATCTCTTCCTCCTCGAGGAACGCGATCATCTCGTCGACGGCTTCGTTGAAGACGCGATCGTACTCGGTGGCGTTGTCGACCCGGGACAACTCCGCCAGCTCACGGTTGCGATTCTCTTCGAGCCGCAACGAGGCGTGGGCACGGGCGAGCTCGCGCAGCAGAATCGTCTCCTCCTGCTCCCAGGTGTAGGGAAGGAGGTGGACGTTCTGCAGGTACCAGGTGTGGTTGTCGCGGCCGACCCCGGAGGTTCCCGTCTTCGACGGCGCTTCTTGCCCGAGCCAGGCGCGGAACTCGTCGGTGGCGACGATCGCCTGCTCGATGGCATCCTCGAGCTCCGCACGCACGTCGGCGTCGAGGTTGCCGCTGGTCTGCTCGATGCGCTCGGCCAAGGCTTGCAGATCGGCACCCTGGGCGGCGAACGAAGGCGGCGCCGTCCTCCACAGATCGTGGCCGTTGCCGGTGAGGTTGGCTCGCGCTTGCTGCAAGAGCACCGGGATCGAATCGATGTGGCTCGCCATGAAGACGGCATCGGGCTCGTCGAGCGGATACTCGTACGCCCAGGTATCAAGCCAACCATCGATCACCGGTCCCTCGTGGGCCGGCACGTCGCTCTGGGCCGAGAAGATGGTCACGTAGAAGGCCGGGTTGTTGGCCCACGGACGCCGCACCCGGTGATCGAAGTCGAGGCCGTTCATCTCGGCACGCACCAGATGATGGTCGATCTGCTCGGCGACCGGCCATCCGCTTTCATCGATCGCGGCAAGCCGCGCCTGGTAGCCGGCAAGCTCGGCGTGCTGTTCCGCCATCGCGCCGGTGCTGTAGTCGGGGACACCGCCCACCCAACGTGGGCGGGCAAACTCGCGCCAGTCGTTGAAGAGCTCCAGGAGATCGTTGTAGTCGGTACTCGGAGTGGCGCCGCTGACCGCCCCGCCAACGCCTTGTTCGCTCGGCGCGCCGCCCGATGAGCAGGCGACCCCGGCGCCAAGCAAAGCACACATGAGGAACAACGAGCCCACCGATGCCGGCCTTTTCATCGCCTTCTCCTTGTCGGATTGATCTGGGAACACAGTTACCCTGCTAGTCTTCCCCCTCCCAGTAGTCGACGCCAGCGTCCTCCATCATGATCAAGCGAAACGGCGGTGAGCCCGGCTCGGCGTCAGGATCGGGGTCGTCGAGGATGCCGATCTTGTTCGAGTCGGGATAGTGCGCCACCTCGGGGCTCTGTTTGGTGCTGAACGCAAGGTACTTGAGCTCCGCGTCGGAGTCGTTGGTGATCTGGTGCGCCGAACCGCTTCCGGCCGGGCAAGCGATAGCGTCGCCGGTGCGCAGCGGGTACTCCTTGTCGCCATGACGCAATAACCCGGTGCCCTCGATGATGAAGAACGCCTCTTCGTTACCGCGGTGATAGTGGTACGGAAACGCGGTCTTGCCGGGTGCCAGCACGACGTAGTTGTAGCCGAGCTTTTGGGCGCCGATCTCTCGCGATACCCAGCGAAACTTGCCTTCGAAGCGGCCGCCGTTGCCGAAACTGATCGGTTCCACGTCCTCGACGTTCATTACCGGTTTGGTCGCCATGGACCCTGCCTTTCTGTATGCGCCACGTGTTTTGAACCTGTCACGCTCCGGCGGGCTTCTTCATGACCGCCTGCACGACGCAGATTCGCCCCTCCTGCAGGTTGCGAAGCAAGTTCGCGAACTTTCGCCCCGGATCCTCCATCACGACGTGCGGTCCGACTCCGGGCATTCCTTCCCGTTTTTCCGCCTCGAGCCTGGACACGAAGAACTCCGTCGAGGCGCCCGTCTTGTCCTCCCAGTGCCGCTGCGAGAATCCGGCGCCGGCCAACACACCACGTAGCTCCTCGATCGGGATGAGGTGGCTGATCGACGAATCCGGAGCCCAGGGAACGGGAAAGTGGAGCCCGCCCTTCGGTCCGGCGAAGATGTCGTGGAAGGCGAGCGTGCCACCGGATCTCAAGACGCGATACAGCTCGCCGTAGAATCCCGCTTTGTCTGAGACGTTCATCTGCACGTGCTCTGTCCAGACGACATCGAAGCTCTCCTCGTCGAACGGAAGATCCAGCACACTGCCCTGCCGGAAGTCCGTTCGGTCCGCGAGGCCGACACGCTCCGACAGCATCTTCGCCACCCCGATGTACTGCTCCGTCAGGTCGACGCCGGTGACGTTGGCGCCGGTCGAGGCCGCCAGGTATCTGCTCGTCCCGCCGATGCCGCAGCCCGCGTCGAGGAGATCAGCGCCGGGTTCGATCCGCGCTAGGCGGGAAAGATCCTCGGTCGCTTTGCGACCTCGGATGTGGAGCGCGTCGAGTGGAGCGAGGTCCTCGACGGTCAACGCGTCGAGGTCCGCCCCGGAGCCAGCCAATGCCGCGAGAATGCGCTCCCCAAGGTCCCCGACCGCGTAGTGATCGGAAACACTGTGCACCACCTCTGTTTGTCCCTTCGATCGCCGAGTATGAATATTCCTTATTTCCTTACTGGATGATTCTAGCCGTTTCATGGCCGTAGATGGTGCGTGATTCCAGCACGCATGGGAGTTTTTCAGCACCCTGTTAGTGAAAGTCGCGGCTTTGCACCGTTGTCGGCCTCGCATACTCGCGTGGATCCCAGAGTTTGTCGACGACAACGTGGACGACGCCGTCGGCTGACTGCACCTTCCCGCTGACGCCGAGGAAAGAAAGCGTACGCGCCTGCACGGGGAACTGCTCGTAGACGCTCGGCCACAGGATCGTATTCACGAAGCCGGTTTCGTCTTCCATGGTCATGAACATGACGCCAGAGGCGGTCCCCGGACGCTGTCGGCAAATTACGATACCGGCGTAATCGACGCGGCGGCCATCGTTCATGCGCGAGACCGCGCCGGCATCGGGCAATCCCATGGCGACAAGCTCATCGCGAAAGGGCTCGAGCAGATGACTGCGGACCGAGTGGTTCATGGTGCGGAAATCCCATGCGACGGTGTCGATGTCGCTGAGCGAGCAAAACGTCGGGGCCGGCTCCTCGAGCGGCAAATCGTCGAGCCGCATCGTTTGCGTTTTCATGCCTTGCACCTGCCACAACGCGGCGCGGCGGTTCTCTTTGAGGCTGTCGAAGGCACCGGCCTCGGCGAGCAAGCGCATGGACCGATTGGAGATGCCGGTGCGTGACGCGAACTCGTCGATAGACGCGAAAAGGGGCGCCGGTTGCTCGCCGGTAATGTGATCGGGGCCGGCGCCGACCACACGTCGCGATCGACCCGCCGCCCGCACCGCCGCTTCGGTCTTTTCGCCCTCGTCTTCGCGCAGCCCCTTCACGTAGCGTAGCCCCATGCGCACGGCGAAGCCGCCGGTGGAATGCTCGCACGGTTCCATCGTGCAGTTCCACACGCTGTGCAGCACGTCGACCGGCCGCATCACGAGGCCGTGGCGCTTGCCGTCCTGCACGATGGTGGCGGGCGTGTAAAAACCCATCGGCCACGAGTTCAATAGAGCGCAGGTGAACTCCGGCAGGTAGTGACACTTGAGATACGCCGTGGCGTAGGCGATCAGCGCAAAGCTCGCCGCGTGCGACTCAGGAAATCCGTATTCACCAAACCCGCGGATTTGTTCGAAGATGCGCACGGCGAACTCCTCCTTGATGCCCTTGGACATCATGCGCGAGATCAAGCGACCACGGTGTCGCTCGAGGCGACCGATCTTGCGCCATGCCGCCATGTCGCGGCGTAGCTGGTCGGCCTCGCCGGGACTGTAGTCGGCGGCGACGACGGCGAGCCTCATCACCTGCTCCTGAAAGAGCGGCACCCCGAGCGTCTTTGCGAGGACCGGCTCCAAACACTCGTGCGGATACGTGACCGGCTCCTCACCCGCCCGGCGCCGTAAATAGGGATGCACCATGCCGCCGGTGATCGGCCCCGGTCGCACGATGCTGATCTCGACCACCAGGTCGTAAAACGTACGCGGCTTCAGCCGCGGCAGCATCGCCATCTGGGCACGTGATTCGATCTGGAACACGCCGACGGTGTCGGCCTTGCAGCACATGTCGAATGTCGCCGTGTCGTCGGGTGGGATCGTCGCCATGCTCAGGTCGACGCCGCGGTGGTAGTGCATCAGATCGAATACCCCGTGTAGCTGGGTGAGGGCTCCGAGGCCGAGCAGATCGACCTTGAAGAGGCCGAGCGCCTCGATGTCGTCTTTTCCCCACTGGATGACGGTGCGATCCTCCATCGCGCCGTTTTCGATCGGCACCAGGTCGTGCACCGGCTCGTGGCCGAGAAGAAAACCACCGGGATGGATCGACAGGTGGCGCGGAAACCCCTGCACCGTGTTGGCCAGACGCACGAGATGCTGGTGCACCTTGGTTTCGGGGTCGAGACCGGCGTGCCGCAACGCGTCGTCGTCGACGCAGTCGTAACGGCTCAGGAACTTCGCCAACCGGTCGAGCGAGGTCTCGGCGATGCCCAGCGTCTTGCCGACGTCGCGCACCGCGGATTTGGGCCGGTAACGAATGATCACCGCGACCATGGCGGCATAATCCCGACCGTACTTTTCGTACACGTGCTGGATCGCCTCCTCGCGGCGATCGTGCTCGATATCCAGGTCGATGTCGGGAGGCTCGGCGCGCTCGCGCGAGATGAAGCGCTCGAACAGCAGACCCATGCGCACCGGATCGACCGCTGTCACACCGAGGCAATAACACACTGCCGAATTGGCCGCCGATCCCCTGCCCTGGCACAGAATGCCGCGCTCTTCGCAAAAGCGAACCAACTCCCACATGGTCAAGAAGTAGCCGGCGTAGTCGAGCTCCTCGATGAGCACCAGCTCCTTGTTGAGCTGTTCGACGACCTCGGGCGGAATCTCGGCCTCCCCTTGGTAGCGTCGCTTGGCGCCCTCGAAGGTCAGGTAGCGCAACCACTCGTCGGTGGTGGTGCCGTCGGGGAGGCGCTCGGACGGGTAGCGATAACGCAGATCACCCATCGAAAAGGTGCAACGCTCGGCGATCGCACAGGTGCGGGTGATGGCGGCCGCTTCGTCGCTGTAAGCGCGAGCGAAAGCATCCGGCGGAAGCAAAGCGTGCTCGGCGTTGGCGCGAATGCGGTGGCCGGCGGCGGAAAGCTTCACACCATGCCGGATGCAGCTCAGCACGTCCTGCACGTCGCGACGCGACGGCGAGTGGTACAGAACCTCGGTGGCGGCAACCAGCGGCAGGTTCCACTTGGAAGCGTGCTCGCGCAGACGCCACTCCTTGCGCACTTCGTCGGCGCGGCGGTGGCGGCTGATGACGGCGAACAGGCGCTCGCCAAACGCGCCTTGCAGAAGCGGAGCGACGGTTTCGAGTGGCGGGGCGCCGGCGAGACACGGCTGGCCGGCGCGGAAGGAAGCGTGGGCTCCAGCCGCCAATGAACCCGACTCGACGTCGTCGGGCCGCGTCAGGAGGCTGCGGTCCCCACCCCAC
>JADFNY010000178.1 GCA_022563115.1 Acidobacteriota bacterium
GCACGAGCGACAACGGGGCGAGCCCTAGCGTCAGCGCTATGGGCAGCCAGAACGTCCGCGGGGATCGTTCCGGGGCCGTTTCGGCGCCGCCCTGGCGGATCTTCTTCCTGCGCTCTCGCCGGGCGCGCCGGGCGCTTTTGGTGCCCATCCCTAGTACTCGAGGCCCACGACCGCGGGCTCGATGCGAAACACCGTCGGCACTTCGTCTTCTGTGTACTCGACACGGTGGGTCGCGCACTCGGCGGAGAGCGCTTCGGGCGTCGCCGCACAGGCAAGCGCCGCCAGGAGAACGAAAATCAACGGAGCTGGGGGGCGGATGCGTTGCATGGCGTCACCGACCTTACACCTGGCTGCTTTCCGGCTCCAGTAGATGGCAGCCTTCCCATGCGCCCTGTCAGCCGCGCCACGCCCCGATGCTCGCCCGCAGCGCCGCCGTGTGCGCCGGCCCCGTGCCGCAGCAACTGCCGATGACGCGGGCGCCTAAGTCCAGCCACGCCTCGGCGTGGCGCGCGTACGCATCCGGGTCAACGCTGTCGGTGTTGACCCAGCCCACCTTGTCGTCGGCGTAGCCGACGTTGCCGTAGGCCCCGATCGGCAGGTCGGTGGCAGCGGCGAGCGCGGCGAGCGCGGCGCCCAGGACGGGGGTCGGCGAACAGTTGATCAGAAGCCCGTCGACGCCCAAGCCCACCAGCTTGCCGGCAGCGTCTGGGACACTCTCTCCCGAAAGCAGCTTGCCGTCACGGCCGCACACCAAGCCGACCAGGACCGGCAATCCAGTGGCCACGGCGGCTTGCGCAGCGGCGGCGGCCTCGCGAATCGTGTTCATCGTTTCGACCAGCAGCAGATCCGCCCCGGCATCGGCAAGCGCCGCCGCCATCTCGCCATGCTCCGTCGCCAGCGCCCCGGAGTCGGGAACGAGGTGGGGCGAGTAGCAGTCTTCCAACGGCGCCATCGAGCCGGCGACGTAGACGCTTCGGGCGCCACCGGTCGGTATCATCGCCGTCGCTTCCCGGGCGAGCTGCACGGCACGCGCGGTGAGGGTGGCAGCCTTGTCGCCGTGTCCGGCGGCGGCGAGTGAACGTTGGTGGGTGCGAAACGTGTTCGCGGTGATGATCTCCGCCCCTGCCTCGACGTAGTCGCCATGGATGGCTACGAGCGTATCCGGAGCGTGAAGCAGCGCCTTTGCCGACCACATCGGCAGGCCAGTGTCGACGCCGCGACGGGTCAGCCCGGTTCCGGTGGCGCCGTCGAGCAACAGCGGCGGACCCTCGCGCAAGCGATCGCGAAAATGCGGGCGATTCCGAATGTTCGGGCGATCGAGAACATCGCCGTCGGCCGGGCTCGTTCGGTGGGCGCGATCTGCACCCGGGCGTCGTTGAAACAGGCGCCCCCGGCGATGTCGGTCAGGGTGTCTGGAACGAGCACGTTTGCGGTGTTGCCCGACAGGGTGTTGTGGTCCCAAGTTCCCTTGGGAATGCAAGCGACTCCGGGCCGCAGCGACCGGTTGATCGTCGCAACGCAACGCACCTCGCCGAGCTCGTTGAACACCCGAACCTCGACGCCCTCCTCGATGCCGCGGATGGCGGCGTCGGCCGGATGAACCTCGACCGGAACAAGGCGGCGGCGTAGCTGGCCGAACGTCGAGCTCACCGTCAGCTTGTGGGCCGGCGAGATCAAAGCGAGCGGATAGGGCGCCGGCGCCGGGTCGGGCTCGTAGTGATAGAGCCCACCGCGGTCACCCGCCTCGGCGTCGAGCTCGGGCGGCACCAGATGGATCTTGCCGTCGTCGGTGCGCGGAAACACGTCGACAAACTGGACGGGGGTCGTTCCGAACGCCGGGAAGGCGATTCCTTGCTCGGCCAGCGACGCGGTCATCTCGTCGCCCCGCTTCTCGTGTCTCAGGATGGTGTCGATGATGTCGTCGGCGCTCGATGGATCGTCCGGTCGCGCCAGCCCCGCGTGGTCGCACAGCGCCGCAAACACCTCGTGGTTCGAACGCGACTCGCCGACCGGGTCAATCACCGCCTCACTGCGCTGCAGCGTGTAGGCGCCGTAGCTGCGGGCGAGTTCGGTGCGCTCGAGAAACGTGGTCGCCGGCAGGACGACGTCCGCATAGCGGGCCGTGTCGGTCATCACCTGGTCGAAGACCACGGTGAACAGGTTCTCGCGCATCAGGCCGCGGCGCACCTTGTCCTGGCACGGCAGCGTCGTGAGCGGGTTGCAGTTGTAGACGAACAGGCCCATCACGGGCGGTTCTCCGGCAAGCAATGTCTCGCCTGTCTTGTTCATGTTCACCACCCGCGTCGAGATCTCATCTGCGGCGGCGGCGGTGGTCGCATCCAGCGTCCAGGCCTTCGAGTTGCTCATCGTGTAGCCACCGGCTCGCACACCGAACTTGCCGGCAACCGCCGGCAGCGCCAGGACCGCGGCGACCGCGGATCCACCGTTGCGGTTGCGCTCCAGGCCCCAACCGCAGCGAACCACGGCGGGTTCGGCGGCCGCGTAACGTGCGGCGAGCTCGGCAATCGCCGCGGGATCGACACCGGCGACCTCGCCAGCGTCGTCGAACGACCATGCTGCGGCGCGCGCCTCGAGCTCCGCGACCTCGCTGGCGTGCCGGGCGAGGAAATCGCGATCGGCGGCGCCGCTCTCGAACATCCAGCGGATGATGCTGAGCGCCACCGGCAGATCGGTGCCCGGGCGCACCGCCAGATGCAGGTCGGCCATCCGGGCGACGCGGGTGCGACGCGGATCGACGACGGCGATCCAGGCGCCTTTCTTCTTGGCCTCTTGGAGAGCGGGCATGAGGTGGATCCCCGAGACCGAAGGATTCGCGCCCCACACGACGATGGCGTCGGCGCCGGCGTAGTCCGGAAAACCGACGCCCGGCATCCAGCCGTACAACCCGCCCGCAGCACGAGTGGTTGGTGCGGCGCACACCGTGCGCGCCAACCGTGATGCCCCGAGGCGGCGGAAGTAGCGGGCGTCGGTGTTGTCCTGCGACAGCAGGCCGTTGGAGCCGCCGTACGACAGCGGCAGGATGGCCTCGCCGCCATGCTCATCGCGGATCGCGTTGAAGCGCTCGGCGATCGTGCTCAGCGCCTCGTCCCAGCCAATGGGCTCGAAATTTGCGGCACCCTTGGCGCCGCGCCGAATCAGTGGCCGCCGGAGCCGGTCTTCGCCGTAGAGGTGATCCTTGATCTTCGACCGCACCTTGCCGCAAATATAGCCGTTGGTGAGCGGGTTGCGGGAGTCGCCGTCGATGTCGATGAGGCGCCCATCCTCGACCTCGACCTCGATGCTGCACGCGTCGGGGCAGTCGAGAACACAGAGGCTCCTCTTACGCACCCGGCACACCGGGCTTCGTCATGCTCATCGGATCGAGAAGCTTGTCGAGCTCCTCGTCGGAAAGCACCTTCTGCTGGCGCGCCACCTCGCGCACGGTGCGCCCCGATTGGTGCGCCTCTTTGGCGATCGCTGCGGCCTTGTCGTAGCCGATCACCGGCGCCAAGGAGGTCACCATTGCCATCGACTTCTCGATCATCGACGCGGTGCGCTCCTCGTCGATCTCCAAGCCGTCGATGCAGCGCTCCGCGAAGTTGCGTGAGGCGTTGGCGAGGATGTCGATCGACTCGAGGAGGTTCGACGCCATCACCGGCAGCATGGTGTTGAGCTCGAAGCTCCCCCACTGTCCGCCCAGCGTCACCACCAGATCGTTGCCGATCACCTGCGCCGCCACCTGGATGACCGACTCGGCGATCACCGGGTTGACCTTGCCCGGCATGATCGACGATCCCGGCTGCACCGCGGGCACGATGATCTCGCCGATGCCGCAGCGCGGACCGGAGCCCAGCCAGCGAATGTCGTTGGCGATCTTCATGAGGCTGACGGCGACGGTCTTGAGCGCCCCGCTGGCCTCCACCAGGCTGTCCTGCGCGCCCTGTGCTTCGAAGTGGTTGGACGCCTCGCGGAACTCGAGGCCGGTCCTCTCGTTGATCTTCTGGATGACCCGCCCGGCGAGCTCGGGATGCATGTTCAACCCCGTACCCACGGCGGTGCCGCCGAGCGCCACCTCGGCCACAGCCTCGCGACAACCGCCGACCCGGCGGATCGACAGCTCGGCCTGACGCGCGTAACCCGAAAACTCCTGCCCCATTCGCAGTGGCGTGGCGTCCTGCAAGTGGGTGCGTCCGATCTTCACGACCGTATCGAACGCCTTTGCCTTGTTGTCGAGGCTGGTGCGCAGCGTCCGAAGCGCCGGCAGCAGGTCGTTCTCGATCGCCTGCAACACGGCGATGTGAATCGCCGTCGGAATCACGTCATTGGACGACTGCCCCATGTTGACGTGGTCGTTCGGGTGAACGAGCTTGCTGCCGATTTCGCCATCGAGGATCTCAGTGGCACGATTGGCGATCACCTCGTTGGCGTTCATGTTGCTCGAGGTCCCCGAGCCGGTCTGGTAGATGTCGAGCACGAAGTGGGCGTCCAGATCCCCCGCGATGACCTCGTCGGCAGCTTTGCGAATCGCCCCGCACTTCTCGTCGTCGAGGAGCCCGAGGGCGTTGTTCGAACCGGCCGCGGCATGCTTGATCATGCCTAGCGCGGCGATGAACCCACGCGCCAGCCGCCGCCCGCTGATCGGAAAATTCACGACGGCGCGCTGCGTCTGCGCTCCGTAGTAAGCGTCGGACGGCACCTGCATCTCGCCCATGGAGTCGCGCTCGACGCGGAAGGATTTAGCGGTCTCGCTCATGAGCACAGAATACACCTGTCGGGGCCAGCTCGGTGATCGCCCCTAGCAGGGTGCTGGACGCGTCCGAAACCGACTAGCGTATCCTCACCCGATCCACCGAATCCCATTTCGACATGTCGGAGAGAATCACCTGATCGCCCTCGGTCAACCCCTGAACCACCTCGATCAGGTTGACCGAACCGAGGCCGAGCCGGACGATCGTGCGCACCGCGTAGGCGCCATCGTCGACCAGTCTGAACAGCTGTACCTGGCTGTTTGACTGCCCGTACGCCGGCTTGCCGACGTACAGGACGTCGGTGAGCCGTTGGATCTCGACCGTGCCATCGACCGAGAGCTGCGGCCGGGCGCCGACCGGCAGCGGATCCATGAGCAACTCGACATCGACGGTCACCGTCCCCTGGGAGGCCGAGGGGTCGATGCGGCTGACCCGACCCGGGATGGTCGCGGTGCGCATGTCGACAATCACCGATTGCCCGACGACGATGTCCTTGGCTTGGGTCTCCGGAATGCGGAGCTCCGCCTTGAGCTTCTCGGGCTGCACGACGCGGGCCAGCACCGTGCCCGGAGTCACCGATTGGCCGACCTCCATGGGCATCTCCTGCAACACGCCGCGAATCCCCGCGGTGACATTCAAGCCCCGCAGATCTGCGGCGGCGAGCTCGTAGCGGGCCTCGCGCTGCTGCAGCTGTGACTGGGCCACGTCGAGCTGGGCCGCGATCGAATCCTGGAAGATCCTGAGGCTCTCCTGCTCGAGGGCGTTACGCTCCTCGAACTCTTCGGCAACGGCTTTCGACAGCAGCATGTCGCGCTCGGAAGCGAGCTCCTCTGCGAAGAGCTCGAGGTCTCGTTGGTAGGTGATCCTCGCGGTCTGGTAGCCGGCGAACATCGCGGCGGCCTGCGACAGTCGTTGCAGTCGTTGCGTTTCGAGCTGCACCTCGAGGTTGCGGTAGTTCGCCTGCTCGACCGCGAGGTCCCAGGACGCGTTCTGCGCCGCGAGCTCGAGGTCGGGGTTGCTGAGGCGGATCACCACCGTATCGGCTTCGACCGGAGCCCCAGGAAGCAAGAGGATTTCCTCGACCCGGCCGGCCGAACGAGCGGCCACGGCGCGGATCTCTTCCGGCACCAGCGTCCCGGCGCCGCGGCGCTCGAGCACGAGCACGCCGCGTCGCACCTGGTCCATCCACAACGTCGCAGATTGTACGGTCGGCGCGGCGCGCTCGAGAGTGGAGAGAAAGACGGTCAGCGAGATCAGGGCTACGGCGCCGACGACGCCATAGATGATCTGTTTCGTCTTCTTTCCCGAGGTGTCGCGTTTGATGTCCACGTTTGTCCCTCCTGTCAACAGTGTCCGCCGCTCCTGCCCGCCTGGCAAGACCAGTCGGAACAGCATCGGGACCGGGCGCCTCCCGAACCCCGTTTGTGCTAGTTTTCTCGTCGTCTCGCCGCTGCAGCCCCGACGCCTAGCATCGGAAGGAAGCGAGGTATGAGGCTCTACCAAGTCGATGCCTTCACCAGCGAACGCTTCAAGGGCAATCCAGCCGCTGTTTGCCTTCTGGACGGGCCTCGAGACGACGCCTGGATGCAGGCCGTCGCCCTCGAGATGAACCTCTCCGAGACCGCCTTCGTGGATCCCAACGACGGCCGCTACGAGCTCCGTTGGTTCACCCCATCGATCGAGGTCGACCTGTGCGGCCACGCCACCCTGGCGAGCGCCCACGTCCTGTGGGAAACCGGGACCGCCGACGCGGGCAACGGCATCGAGTTCGATACCCGCAGCGGGGTGCTGACCGCGGTGCGCGCTGGTGATTGGATCGAGCTCGACTTCCCCGCCACGCCCGAGGAGGAAGCGACCTGCAATATCGACCTCGAACGCGCCCTCGGGGCGACCCCGACCTACGTCGGCAAGAGCACTTTCGACTTTCTCGTCGAGCTCGCCTCGGAGCAGGTTGTTCGCGACCTCGACCCCGACTTCATCTTGATCGAGCGGGCGGCGGCACGCGGGGTTATCGTGACCGCGAAGTCCGCCTCCGAGGAGTACGACTTCGTGTCGCGTTTCTTCGCCCCCCAATCGGGCGTCGCCGAGGACCCGGTAACGGGCTCGTCGCACTGTTGCCTGGCGCCCTATTGGACCCGCCGCTTGGGCAAGGACGAGCTCGTTGGCTACCAGGCCAGCCGGCGCGGCGGGACCGTCCGCGTCAAGCTGCAGGACACCCGCGTCATCCTCGGTGGGCAGGCAGTGACCGTCTTCGACGCCGAGCTGCGCTGATCTGACCCCAACGAACGGTGCCCTAGCAGGCCATCGCCTGCGCCCGTCAGGGGCGCTCGAGAATCCTGACGCCGCCTGCGCCGGCGACCACGACTCGGTCGGCCATGCCCAGGAACATCCCCTGGGCGACAACGCCCGGGATGCTGTCGATCGATTGCGCCGTGGCGCTCGGGTCGGCGATGCCGGCCGGGAAGATGCAATCGAGAATGTAGTTTCCTTGATCGGTTGCGAACGCTTCACCACCCTCGCGACGCAAGTGCGGCTCGGCGCCCAGCTCTTGCAACCGCGGCTCGATCGTCTTCCAACCGAACGGCAGCACCTCCACCGGCAGCGGCAACCGCTCCCCGAGGGTGTTCACGAGCTTCGAATCATCGACGACGATGATCAGCTCGCGGCTGGCGCTGGCAACGATCTTCTCGCGCGCCAAGGCGCCGCCCCGACCCTTGATCAAGTCGAGCTCGCGGCTCACCTCATCAGCCCCGTCGACGGTGACGTCGACCCGTGGGTGCGCTTCCAGGTCGGTGAGCGGAATTCCGAGCGCACGGGCCTGGTTTTCGGTCGCAATGGAGGTCGGAATCGCGACCAGTTCGGGGAGAGCGCCCGACTGGACCATCTCGCCGACGACGCCGACGAAGAGGGCCGTGGTCGAACCGGTTCCGAGGCCGAGAATGCGCACGCCGTCGAGAAAAAGAGCGGCCTTTTCGGCCGCCAAACGC
>JADFNY010000179.1 GCA_022563115.1 Acidobacteriota bacterium
GGCATCGACAAGATCGCCTTTACCGGCGAGACGTCGACGGGGCAGGGGATCCTGCGCAGCTCCGCCGACACGCTCAAGAAGATCACCCTGGAACTCGGTGGCAAGTCGCCCAACGTGGTGTTTGCCGACGCCGATCTCAAGGCCGCCGCCGCCGGCGCAACAATCGGTATTTTCTATGGTAAGGGCGAAGTATGCGCCGCCGGCTCCCGCCTGTTCGTAGAGAAATCGGTGGCCGACGAGTTCATCGACCGGGTCGTGGAACGGACCGAGAAGATGGTCCCCGGCGATCCGATGGATCCCAAGACGCGCATGGGCGCGATCGTTTCGAAAAGCCAGATGGAGACCGTCCTCGGCTACGTCGAGGCGGGCAAGAGCGAGGGCGCCAGGTTGCGCACCGGCGGCGATCACACGCCGATCGACGGCAAGGGGTATTTTTTGCGCCCGGCGTTGTTCGACCAGGTCGACAACAGCATGAAGATCGCCCGAGAAGAGATCTTCGGCCCGGTGCTCGCGACGATTATTTTCGAGGACGAGGATGATGCGATCGCCCAGGCCAACGACAGCCCCTACGGGCTGGCCGCAGCGGTATGGAGCCGCGACATCGGCCGCGCCCACCGAGTGGCGAGGAAGCTCAAGGCTGGCACCGTCTGGGTGAACACCTACAACCGCTACGACGCGGCGGCGCCGTTCGGCGGCTACAAGGAGAGCGGCTACGGCCGCGAGCTCGGCGTCCACGCGCTCGAGCATTACACCCAGGTGAAGAACGTCTGGGTGGATCTGGGATAATTGTTCGATTTTCGACAGGCCAGACCCATCGTTCTCGCGGGTGCGGTGCGCACGCCGATCGGCAAGTTCGGGGGTACCCTGCTGCCGTTGAGCGCCGTCGATCTAGGAGTCGCCGCGGCGATCGCGGCCCTCGAGAGGGCCGGGATCTCGCCCGATGACGTCGACGAGGTGGTCTTCGGGCACGCCCGCCAGGCCGGCGCCGGCCCCAACCCTGCGCGGCAGGTCTCGATGGGCGCCGGGGTTCCCGAGTCGTCCCCCGCCTACACGGTCAACCAGGCCTGCGCGTCAGGGCTGAAAGCCGTCATTCTCGCCGCCCAAACGGTTGCGCTGGGCGGTGCCGATGTGATGCTCGCCGGCGGCATCGAGTCGATGAGCAATACGCCGTACCTTTTGCCGCAAGCCCGCTTCGGCTACCGGATGGGCAACTCCAAGGTCGTCGACGGCATGTATCGAGATGGCTTCATGTGCCCGCTGTGTGGCGACCTTATGGGTCGCACGGCCGAGCGGTTGGCCGAGAAGTACGACATCGGGCGCCAGGAACAGGACGCCTACGCGGTGGAAACTCAGCGTCGCGCCCAGGCGGCACGCGAGGCCGGTCGGTTCGAGGCCGAGATCGTTTCGGTCGAGGTACCGCAGCGCAAGGCCAACCCGCTGGTCGTCGATCGTGACGAGCACCCCCGCGATGACGTCACGATGGAACAGCTCGCCAAGCTCCCCACGGCCTTCAAGGAAAACGGCACGGTGCACGCCGGCAACAGCAGCGGTGTGACCGACGGCGGCGCTGCGGTCGTGGTCCTGTCCGCAGACGCGGCCGAGCGCCTCGCTGTCGAGCCGATGGCGCGCCTCGTCGCCGCGACCGACGCGGGTGTCGATCCCGCCATCATGGGCATCGGCCCCGTGCCCTCGATGCAGAAGCTGCTGGGAGGGTTAGGCATCGGCATCGCCGACATCGACCTGATCGAGCTCAACGAGGCCTTCGCCGTCCAAGTTCTCGCTGTCGACCGGGAGCTGCAGCTCGATCGCGACAAACTCAACGTCAACGGCGGCGCCATCGCCCTCGGTCATCCGATCGGCTGCACCGGCACGCGGATTCTGGTTACCTTGCTGCACGAGATGGCGCGGCGCGGGTCCAAGCGCGGCGTCGTGACGCTGTGCGTCTCCGGAGGAATGGGTACGTCACTGCTCGTGGAACGTGGCTGATGGCGGCACGCTCCACCGTGCCGAGCCGCCCCCACCGGTGACCGCGACCGGAACGGCGAACGACGAATGAGCGAAGCCAAGGTCGAGTACGAAGTCCGCGACTTGGTGGCGTGGATCACGCTGAACCGACCCGAGAAGCTCAACGCCCTGGCCGGCGACATGCGCGAACAATTCCTCGAGCACGTCAAGACCGCGGCGGCCGACGATAGCGTCCGTTCGATCGTCGTGACCGGCGAGGGCAGCGCGTTCTGCGCCGGCGCCGACATCGACAATATGGTGCGCTTGCAGAGCAGCGGTGATGAGGCCGGCTTTCGCAAGCTGCTGCGCATCGGCAACGAGATCATGCTGGCGCTGCAGGCGTTTCCCGGACTGACGGTGGCGGCGGTCAACGGCGTTGCCGCCGGCGCCGGGCTGTCGCTCGCATTGTCCTGCGACCTGCGATTCGCCACCCCCGACGCCACGTTGGCCGCCCCCTGGATCAAGCTCGGCTTGGTTCCCGACTGGGGCGCCAGCTTCTGGCTGCCGCGCCTGATCGGCGCCGGGCGCGCCCTGGAGATGGTGCTGACCGGCTCTGCGGTGGCAGCCGAGGAAGCCCTGCGTATCGGCCTGATAACCCGTATCGTCGAGGAACACGACTTCCAGGGGAAGGTGCAACAGCAGGTCGCCAGACTCGGCGCCGCCGGCCACGCCGTCGCCCATGCCAAGCGCCTCGTCCGCCTCGGCGCCGAGGATGCGCTCGAAGCGGCGCTGGCGCGCGAGTCCGAGTCACAGGAAGAGTGCTTCGAAAGCGCAGACTTTCGCGAGGGCCTCGAGGCCTTCCTCGACAAGCGCAAGCCGGAGTTCAAAGGGCACTAGCCAAGCGCTGTCGGAGCTGCTCGAAGCAGTCGGCGACGACGTTGAGGGTTGTTGTGGTTTGTGCAACGGAGATCGTTCAGTATACTGAACAGCGTTCTGGATATTGAACATGCCTGATTCTCCACCACAACTCGTTCCCGCCGTCGATCGCGCCATTCGTATGCTCGCGACGCTACAGGACACAGAGGACGGCCGGCGCATTTCCGACCTGGCGCGCGACCTCGGGATCCCCAAATCCAGCGCCCATCAGATCGCCACGACGCTTGTGCACCACGGCGTGCTCGAGCGCGACGAGGACACCCGCCGCTATCGGCTCGGGCCCGGGCTTTCCGACATCGGGGTGCACCGGCGGAGTCGGGTCGACCTCCCCGAGCTCGCCGGCCCTTACCTCGAGGACCTCGCGAGCTTCGCCCGAATGACGGCGTTGCTGGGGCGGCGCGAGGGCGACCGGGTGGTGCTCGCGGCGAGAATCCCAAGCCCCGATCCGATCGACGTCAGCGCGCCGATCGGCCATCGCCTCGATGCCCGGGCCGGTGTGTTCGGCAAGTTGTTTGCCGCTTCGATGCAGCCGGAGGATCTGGAGAATCTGCTCGACAAGCCACTCCCCGCGTTCACCCGCAAGAGCATCACCAGCGCCGCGGCCTACTTGGAGGACCTTCATCGTGTACGCGAGCGCGGCTACGCGCTCGATATCGAGGAGTATCTCGACGGCATCGTCGCGGTGGGCGCGGCGATACGCGGTGGCGATGGCGACGTACTGGGGGCGTTATGCGTCATCGGCCTGGCGGCGTCGTACAGTCGGTCGGCGCTTGCCGCCATTGGCGAGGCGGTGCGTGGCGCCGCCGAATCGCTGTCGTACGACCTCGGCTTCGACCACAGACGGCCGACGGAACAGACGGTCAGTGATGCCGAGCCCCGGGGTCTCGAATGAGCCAGCATGGACTCGATCGACCAGCAGCCGAACGGACGGGAGGCTGCCGCGCATGAACATTTCGGTAGACAATGGCAGCACGATTGCCGAACGCTTGCGGCTGCGCGTCAACGGCGAGAAGCACGACCTGATCGTGGCCCTGAACAAGACGCTTCTCGAAGTCCTGCGCGAGGACCTGCTCCTCACCGGCACGAAGCACGGCTGCGAGCTCGGTGAATGTGGCACCTGCACGGTGCTGATCGACGGGGAACCGATGCTCTCCTGCCTGGTACTTCCGATCGAGGTGCAGGATCGCGAGATCGAGACGGTCGAGAGCCTGGCCCAGGGAGGGCACCCGCACGAGTTGCAGATCGCCTTCGCCGAGTTCGGGGCGTCGCAGTGCGGTTACTGCACGCCCGGGATGATGATGTCGGCCAAGGCCTTGCTCGACGAGATCGAACGGCCGAGTCGTGACCAGATCAAGGAGCACCTGGCCGGCAATCTGTGCCGCTGCACCGGTTACCTGCAGATCCTGGAGGCCATCGAGGTCGCCGCAGAGCGTCGGGAAGTAGCCCGGCGGACGCCGATCGGCGATGACCTCGAGGCTAACGACCCCGGGGAAGACGGCGTCGAGGAGGTCGCGGCCGAATGAGCGAGCGAGCGAGCGGCAACGGCTACAGCGTTATCGGCCGGCCGCTGCCGAAGGTCGACGGGCTGCGCAAGGCGACCGGCCAGGCGGTCTACGCCGACGACTTGGATCTTCCACGGATGCTGTACGGGAAGCTGCTCGGGTCCCGCCGACCGCACGCCCGCATCGTTAACATCGACGTCTCGAGGGCGGAAGCGCTGCCCGGCGTCAAAGCGATCATCACCGGCAAGGACCTGCCGGTGAAGTACGGCATCCTCCCGGTGAGCGAAGACGAGTACCCGCTCGAGATCGACCGGGTGCGGTTTGTCGGCGATCCGATCGTCGCCGTCGCCGCCGTCGACGAGATGACAGCGGAACAAGCGGTGCGCCTCATCGACGTCGAGTACGAGGATCTTCCGACCGCCTTCGACATCGAGGAAGGCCTCGCCGCGATCGACGAGGCCGACCGGATCCACGACTACGGCGCCCACGACAACGTCCACAAGGAGGTCAACCTCGAGTTCGGTGACCTCGACGCCGGCTTCGAAGCCGCCGATCACGTCTTCGAGAACACCTACTTCTATTCCGGCAGCAACCACCTGGCGATGGAGCAGCACGCCGCGGTCGCCGACTACGGCGCCGACGGCAAGTTGACGCTGTGGTCGTCGACGCAGACGCCGCACTACGTCCATAAGGCAATGGCGAAGGTCCTCGAGATGCCGGCCGGCCGCATCCGGGTGATCGCCACGCCGGTCGGCGGCGGGTTCGGAGGCAAATCCGACCCGTTCCCCCACGAGTTTTGCGCCGCCAAGCTGTCGATGCTGACCGGGCGACCGGTCAAGATTACGCTGACCCGTGAGGAGGTCTTCTACGCCCACCGTGGGCGCCATCCGGTGCTCATGCACGTGCGGCTCGGCGTCAAGGACGACGGCGAGATCACGGCGCTCGACTTCCAGTCGTTCCTCGATGGGGGTGGCTACGGCAGCTACGGCGTGGCCAGCACCTATTACACCGGCGCGCTGCAGACCGTGACCTACAAGATCCCGGCCTACCGCTTCCGCGGCGTCCGGGTGTTCACCAACAAGCCGCCGTGCGGCCCGAAACGCGGCCACGGCACGCCGCAGCCGCGCTACGCCCTCGAGATTCATCTCGATCGCGTCGCCGAGGCTCTCGGCCTCGATCCGGCCGCGTACCGCAAGTCGATCTGCGTCGACGAGTACACGATGACCGCCAACCACATGCGGGTGACCTCGTGCGGGTTGCGGGAGTGCATCGACAAGGTCGTCCAGGCGTCCGATTTCGCCTCACTGCGCGGCGCCCTTCCCGAGGGCAAAGGGATCGGCCTCGGCATCGGTTCCTATCTCTCCGGCGCCGGCCTGCCGATCTACTGGAACAACATGCCGCACACCTCGGTAGACCTGAAGGTCGATCGCGGCGGCGGTGTCACCGCCAAGTGCATGCAGATCGACATCGGTCAGGGTTCGGATTCGGTGCTGGCGATGACCGTCGCCGAGGTGCTCGGCATCGAGCAGGAAGACGTCAAGCTGATCTGCGCCGATACGGACACCACGCCGATCGACCTGGGGGCCTACTCGAGCCGGGTGACGTTCATGATGGGCAATGCGGCGATCGAGGCGGCGGAGAAGATCCGCGAGAAGATCCTGGCGGCGGTCGCAGAAGAACTCGAGATCGACGGCGAGGCGCTCGCCGGCGGCACCGAATGTCTGCGCGCGGCTCACGGGCACATCGTCCACGAGATCGACGGCATCCCTTCGGGCAAGAGCATCGCGTTCCGCGACGCCGTGCCGCTGGCGGAGGCCAAGTTCGGGCAGCTTTCGTCCACCGGTTCGTACACGCCCCAGAAGCTCGGCGGCCCCTACAAGGGCTCCGGCGTCGGCCCGACCCCGGCGTACTCTTATACGGCGGCGGTGGTCCTCGTCGATGTCGATACGGAGACCGGGGTCGTCACGCCGGAGAAGGTCTGGATCGGCCACGACATCGGCCGCGCCATCAACCCGACGCTTGTCCGCGGCCAGATCGACGGTTCGGTGTACATGGCGCTGGGCGAGATCTTGATGGAGGAGCAAGCGTTCCGGAAGGGACAGCTCCAGTTTCCGTCGATGCTCGACTACAAGAGCCCGACGTTCCTGGAGATGCCTTCGGTGGAGAGCTTCCTGGTCGAGACCGACGACGCCGAGGGGCCCTTCGGCGCCAAGGAGGTGGGGCAGGGACCGTTGTTGCCGATGCCCCCGGCCGTCGCCAACGCCGTCTACGACGCCGTCGGCGTGCGCATCGACGAGCTACCGATCACACCGGAGAAGGTCATGACGGCGCTCGATCGGAAGGCCCGGGGAGAGTCGCCGCGCTACGGCCCCGACAGCGTGCCCGAGTACACCTGGCCGGAACCGACCAAGGTGGACCCGGTGTGGTACGACCAGCCGCCGGAAGAGTGGGTCGAAACGAAGCGCCGCCCGGTCACGCTCTACGCGGCGCCGCCGGCCGACGACGAGCCGGGCAGCGATGCGGCGGGGGGGCCGGCGCAATGCTGAGACTGCCTCCGTTCCGCTACCTGCGCCCCGACACCGTCGCCGAGGCCGCGAAGGTGCTGGCCTCGCACCCCGGTGAGGCGATGGTTCTCGCCGGCGGCACCGACCTGATCCCCAACCTCAAGCGGCGGCAATTCGACGCCAAGATTCTCGTCGCCGTCGGCCACCTCGCCGAGCTGCGTACCTTCACGAGCAACGGCGAGATCGCCATTGGCGGCGGCATGAAGCTCCGCGACGTTGCCGCCCAGGAGGATGTTGGCGGCGCGGCAGCGGGCCTGGTAGAGGCTGTCCGGCAGATCGCCAACCCGCAGATCCAGCGGCAGGGGACCATCGGCGGCAACCTGTGCGTCGACACGCGCTGCAACTACTACAACCAGACCCACGAGTGGCGGGAGTCGAGCGGCTTCTGCATGAAGCGCGAGGGTGATATTTGCTTGGTGGCGACCGGCAGCTCCAAGTGCTGGGCCGTCTCCTCGAGCGACGCTGCCCCGATATTGATGGCGCTCGGCGCCCGCGTCGTTCTCGTCGGCTCCGAGGGCGAGCGCGCTATCGCGGTCGGCGCGCTCTACCGGGACGACGGGATCGACTACCTGACCCGCAGGCCGGACGAGATCCTTTCGAAGATCCTCGTGCCCCGCCGGGAGGGCCTACGAAGCACCTACCGGAAGGTTCGCCGCCGCGGCAGCTTCGATTTTCCGATTCTGGGGGTGGCGGCGTGC
>JADFNY010000180.1 GCA_022563115.1 Acidobacteriota bacterium
TCGGCCAGATCTTCGTTGAGCGATTCTTGCCCGCCACCGCCGCCACCGCCGCCTCCGAAGCTCACTTGGGCTTCACGCATGAGCGCCTCGGCGCGCTGCAGAAACTGTAGGGCGCGCTGCTCGGGGGGCATTGCCGCCTCGGCGTCGAGGCGGCCGAGCTCGGTCTCAGCGGGAATCATCTCGGCGACCGCGTTGCGCATGTACTCGGCCATCTTCTGGAAATCGGAGCCCGGCATCATGGCGCCGCGCCCTTGTGTGCGTCCGAGTACGAGTTCGACCTGCTCACGCAGCCGCGACTGGTTGACCGCCAGGGTGCCGAGATCGCTCTCGTACTCGCGGTCGCTGAACCGGTCGCGGTCGCGGATCAAGCGGAAGGTCGCGGCGACGATTTGGCGCTGCCGGCGGGCGAAGGCGGTGTCCTCTCGCCGACCGCCGCCGCCCCCACCGCCGCCGCCGCCGCCCTCCTGTTGCTGGCGGAAGATGCGATCGAAGGGGCGTACCTCCATGAAATAGATATCTGTTGTTCCGCTCTGGCCCGCACCACCGTCCTGGTTGTCGTAGGCGCGGGCGTAATACGAGATGAAATCGCCCGGCTCGAGCTCCTCTTCTTCGAGATAGAAGGTATATCCGGCTAAAACATCGGGCCTGAGCTTGTCGCCCTCGTTGGGCCGGTACAGCGGTACGGTGACCTCCTCGCTGCCGTTGACCGAGTAGATCAACTCGAGACCGGTGACGCCGAAATCATCTTCAACGATGACCTCGACCCAGGCCTCGTCGAGCGGGCTTACGGTGGTGTCGCGGCCGGGCTCTTCGAAGGCGACCCTCGGCGGCTGGTCGGTGAGTGATTCGATGAAGTAGTCGGGGGACGCCGCCGCCATGGCGCCGCCGAAACCCTCGAGCTCGACCCGGTAGAAACCGTCGCGCTCGACGTTGAACGATCCCCTCAGGCGGCCGTCCTCGGCGATTGCGAGGTCGACGATGAGTGGTTCCGCGTCGACCGACGCTTCGGCTTCAGGATCGAGATCGAGGACCAATCGGCCGGCCGGTACTTGAACGGTCGGGGTGACGAGAACGACGACACGGGTGCCGGCAAGCACGGCGATATCACCGCCGTCTTCGACGGTGCGCGGTTCCAGGCCGCTGTAGTCGGGGAAGTAGAGCTCGAGGTCCATCGTGTCGACGTAGGGAAGGTCGACGACCTCGATGGTGTACATGCTCGACCGGACGCCGGCCGACTCGACGAAGTACTCGGTCTCGGATCCGACGTCGAACATCAAGAACGTGAACTCGTCGGTGCTCTCGTCGATCGTCATCGGCCAGCGTTCCCAATCGCCGCCGCCCGACTTGACGGCGATCTCGACTCGGTCGGAGTCGAAGCCGACCAGCTGTGCCGCCACGAGCTGGTCGGCGCCGCGCGCGATCTGTGCGTCGCCGGGGAGCACATCGATCGCATAGGGGTTGGCGAACGCCGAGCGCGCCCACGGCATGAACAGCAGGGGAGCGCCGGTGCGCAGGAAGGCCGGGCTCATGATCATCATCAGCATGACGAAGGCCATCGCCGACGCCAGCAGCGTCGAGAACCGCCGCAGCTTGCCGCGTTCGACGCCCCTGCCGTAGTCGATCTCGTGCAGGTTGTAGACCGCCGATTGCACGACCTCACGGACGAACTCCCGGGATGCCGACTGCGGGTCGGCGACGTCGTCGAGTTTCGACAGCTCGACGGCGCTGATCAGCTCCCCCGAGAGCTCGGGCATGTGCTCGCCGATATACAGCGCGACGCGCTGGTCAGCGACCCGGCGCGACAGCGGCACGATGAGGAAGCGCAGAATCAGGCCCAGGAGACCGGCGTAGGTCAAGGCGCTGAAGGCGAACATGGCCCACGGCCGGTAGCGGACATAGTCGAGACCCCAGGCGAGCGCCAGCAGGGCGAGGAGGCCGGCAATCAGAACGACGGCCATCCCCCGTAGCGCCACGCCCAACCGCCAACGGTTGCGCACCCGACGAACTGCTTTTTCGAGCTTCTTGCGGTCCAGTTCTTCGAATGTGTTCACGGTCTCAACTCCAGCGGGGACGCCAGCGAGGATCTGTCTACCATATTATGCCGTGCCGGTGGCGGACGAAGGGGAAAGACGATTGGAGAGGGCGGTTTCTGCGGCCAGGACCACGAAGACGAGCACCAGCAAGTACCACCACCACGACTGCCTCGCCTCGCGATCCTCCGCCGTGACCTGATGGTCGAGCTCGAACCCCCCCGCGGCGGCGCCGCGATAGGTGAGGGCGGCGGCGAGCTCTTCCTGGTCGAGCTTCGAGAGGTCGGATTCGGTGCGATCGAGGTTGGCGGCGACAGCGAGCTCGTGGTCGCCGCTATCGTCGCTCCACGCCAGGGCGTAGAAGCCGGGGGCATCGAGCGGTATGCGATCGGACGCCGCGGCGGGGTCGGCCGACCCAAGGGCCATGCCGGTCGCCACCAACCCCGTCGTTGTGCCGTCGGGTGCCGTCAGCTCCACCGCCGTACCTTCTGGAAACTGCATTTCCTCGAGCGTCGCCAGGCGGAGGCTGCCACCGACCGTTTGCCAGGCCTCGGCCTCCTGGTAGCCGGCGACGTATCGGGTAGCCCGCTGGATGAATGGAACGAACACCTGGCCGTGGATCACGAGGTCGTTCCAGAAGCGGTCGAGGGTCGTCGGCCACACGAGCACCCGTCCCGACCCCACCGAGCGGGCCACCAACGCCGGGTTGCCATCGTCGAAGCCGGCGATCACCAGGTCGTCGGGGCCCGGCTCGAGTCGCCAATAACGGTAGAAGTTGGGCGCGGTGAAATCGCCGCTGCGCGGTGCGCTGAAGATCTCGAACACCGGGTGATTTCGGTCGTAGCTTGCCAGGGCGCCGCCGAACTCGGCGTTCCGGTCGACGATGTCGACGCTGAATCGCGGTGCCAGCGCGGTGGCGTCGCTGCCCTGCCATTCGCCCGGATGTACGAGCTCGCCGAGGGCAATGAGCACCCCGCCGCCGGCCTCGACGAAGTTGCGCACAGCCGACCCGGCCGCGCCCGACGGGAAGGCCGTGTCGTTCAAGATTACCGCGTCGATGCCGCTCAGGTCGCTCGCTTGCAACTGGCCCACCGAGGTCCGCTGGAGGCGAAACGCCGGCCGTGTTCCGACCGACAGGGCGCCTCCGATGAAGAAGCTGTCGGTGTCGTGGGCGTTGTTGTTCTCGACCAGCAGGACGTTGATCGTCTCGCCGGGGTTGATGATGAAGTAGAAGGTGTTGTCGCCCGGCAACTTGTCCGTTCCGGCGAGCACGGCGCCGCGTACCGCATCGGGGCCGACGGGCTGGGGCCGGAACTGCACCGTTAAGGCGGAGTTGGGCTCGAGCGTCACTCGGCGGGTATCGACCGCTTCGCCCCCGATCTGCAGGGTGACATCGATGTCCTCGGTCGGCTCGTCGCCTTGGTTGACCAAACGGGCGTTGACAACGAACTGCTCGCCGCCGTCCGCCGCCTCGCGCTGAAGGAGCACGGTGGCGATCGACAAGTTGCCGGCGGCCTCTTCGGCGACGTCGATGCCGGTCAGGATCGTGCCCTCGGGAAGCTGGACCGCCTGCTCGGGGTCCCATCCGACACGTTGGTAGTCGGTGATCAGCACGACCTCCTTGGCCGGGAGGGCGGACTCGGCGAGGAGTTGTTGGGCGATGGCGATCGCCGGCGCATAGCGGGTCGAGCGGCCGCTGGGCTCGATGGCCTCGAGGGTGCTCAGCAGCACCGAAGGCTCGGGCGTCGAGCGAACCGCAAGCTGGGCGGCGTCCGAGAAGAAGACCAGCGATGCACGGTCGGACGGGGCGAGATCGTTGATCGTGTCACGGGCCCTCTGTTGGGCGGTCGCCCAGCGGCCCGCGTAGCTCATGCTGTGGCTATTGTCGATGAGGATGACGACCTCGCGGCTCGCCGACGACAGGGTGGCGGCGATGCTGTCCTCATTGAAGAACGGCCGGCTGAAGGCGAGGACGAGGATGGCCAACGCGGCGCAGCGCAGCAGAAACAGCAGCCAGTGGCGGATCTTCTGGCGTCGCATCGACTTGAACGGGACCTTCTGTACGAACATCAACGACGGGAAGGGCACGATGATGGCCTTCTGGCGATAGGTCAGGTGCACCAGAATCGGAATCGCGATCGCCGCGAGGCCGACGGCAAATAGCGGCGCCAGAAACGAAAGGCCCATCAGCGCACCCTGCCCATCTTCTCGCGCATCAACAAGTAGCGGAAAAGCGACTCGTCGAGCGGTTCGTCGGTTCGAACCAGGCCGTAGTCGATCTGGCTCTTGATCATCAAGCTGCTGATCTCTTCGAGGTGCTCGGCCATCATCTGTTTGTACTGCTCGCGCATGCGCGCGGGGACCACGGGAACCGACTCGCCGGTCTCCAGATCTTCATAAGTTGCCGGTTCATCGAAGTCGAACTCGATCTCGGCGCGGTCGAGCACCTGGTAGACGATGACGTCGTGGCCGCGGTAGCGGAGGTTATTGACTGCGTCGATGACGGCGCGCGGCTCCTCGTAGAAGTCGGAAATCAGCACCACGATGCCGCGGCGTTTCGCCGCCTCGGTGAGCTTGAGCAGCGGCTTGAGGTACTCGCTGCGGCCGCCGGGCTCCAGGGTGTCGATGATGTGGAGGATGGTGTCGAGGTGCTTGGCCGAAGGCGGCACGTAGTCGACGATATCGTTGTCGAACGAAGCGAAGCCGACGCGATCACGCTGCTTGCTGGCGAAATAGGTCAGGCATGCCGCCAGGTAGCGGGCGTAGTCGAACTTGGTAACCCCGTTGCTGCCGAAGTTCATCGAGCGCGAAACGTCGATGACAGATATGAAGTTGGCGTTCGATTCGGCTTCGAACTCCTTGACGTAGAAGCGGTCGGAACGGGCGAATACCTTCCAATCGATGCGCCGGATGTCGTCGCCTGGCATGTACTCACGGTGCTCGGCGAAATCCATCGAGAACCCCAGGTACGGCGAGCGATGCAGGCCGTTGATGAACCCCTCGACGACGGTGCGGGCGAGCAGGTCGAGGCCATCGATGCGCGCCAGCACCTCCGGGTCCAGAAACCGGACCCCGCTCTTGAATCGCCGCGTTGCCTCTGCTGCCATCTGTTCAGCCCTCGTTGTCGGCGCTACCCGGCCCCCGGTATGTGAGACGGTCGGGCGGCCGGAAGTTGTCCAACCTCTACATCCGCGACGCCGGTGTCGAAACGGCTTCGAGCAACTGCGTGATCATTTGATCGGTGGTCACGCGCTCCGATTCGGCGTGAAAGTTGATGAGAATCCGGTGGCGCAACACCGGCGGGGCCAGGTGGCGGATATCGTCGAAGTCGACGTAGTAGCGCCCGTGCAGGAGCGCCCGCGCCTTGCCGCCGAGGATCAGGTACTGGGCGGCGCGCACCGAGGCGCCGTACTCGATCCACTGCTTGATGAAGTCCGGGGCGTCGGGAGTCTCCGGACGCGTCTTGCGTACCATATCGACGGCGAAGTTCATGACCGTCTCCGTAACGGGGACACGCCGGACGAGCCGCTGGAAGGCGATGATGTCGGGCCCGGTGATGGTTCGCTCGAAGGTCACGTCCTTGATCTTGGTCGTCTCGCGGACGACCTCACGCTCTTCCTCGACCGGTGGGTGTTCGATGATGATGTTGAACATGAAACGGTCGAGCTGCGCCTCGGGCAGGGGATAGGTCCCTTCGAGCTCGATCGGGTTCTGCGTCGCCAGCACGAGGAAGGGTTCCTCGAGCTTGTAGGTCACGCCCTGGGCGCTGACCTGGTGCTCCTGCATCGCCTCGAGGAGGGCCGACTGCGTCTTGGGCGGCGTACGGTTGATCTCGTCGGCCAGCAGGATGTTGGTGAACACCGGGCCGGGCACGAACTGCAGGTTTCGCTTGCCGGTTTCGGCGTTCTGCTGGAGCACCTCGGTACCGGTGATGTCGGCCGGCATCAGGTCGGGGGTGAACTGGATGCGGGCGTATTCGAGCTCGAGAACGTCGGCGAGCGTCTGGACGAGGAGCGTCTTGGCCAACCCCGGAACTCCGGTGATGATGCTGTTGCCGCCGACGAAGAGGGTGAGCAGCACCTGCTCGATAACCTCGCTTTGGCCGATGATGATCTTGTGGATCTCTGTCGTCACCTTTTCGTAGCCTGCTTTGAAGCGCTCGGCGAGGGCGATGTCGTCGGCCGGCAAGTCAGCGACCCCATCGGCACTCGGCAGCTCCGGCGGCGCCTCCGTCGCCTCGGCCCGCGCTTCGTCGGCGATCGTCGGGCGAGCTGTCTCGGGCTCGATGTCTTCGGGGGCTGGTGAGTTTTCGATGTCCATGGATGGTCCTTCGCGGTGTGGCAGGGCTGGGCTTCCTCAGTGAAGCATCGAGCAGATGATGTAGTTGATGCCGATTTTGTAGGAGTTGTTGGCCTGCTCGACCGGAACATAACCGGTGTTGGAGAACTCCCAAGATTCACCGATGTCCTGGTTGTGGTTGACCACCGCCATCAAGCGCTTGCCGGGGTCGTTGTCCTCGTAAACGCCGTAGATCACAGGGTTCCCGTATCGGGAACGGTAGTATTGATTGAGGATGTCCTCGGAGGTGATCTGGAAGAAGCAATTGAAGATCGGGTGGGAGGTGTCGAGGATCTCGAACTGGGTGTTCGGGATGGCCTCGTTGATGATCCGGTGAAAGGCTTCGGTGTCGTCCGACTGCATGTCGTCGACCATGATGAAGCCACCCTTGAGCAGATAGTTGCGCAGGTTGAGGACTTCCTCATCGTTCCAGAGCCAGTAGCCTGGCTCGCTGATGTAGACGAACGGATAGTCGAAGATCTCCGGATCGGAAAACGAGTGGATGTTGCCGCCCCGGAAGTCGATCGTGATCGGCATGTTGGTGAGCTCCTCGAGCATCAATGTGAGGTTGTGCTCGGCGCGGGGGTAGTCGTGGTTCCAGCCCATGTCGAGCCCCCACTCGTAGCCGCCGCGCGACGTGTAGGCCTCGTCGAACCGCAGCCGCAGGAAGGTGAACTTGCCCTCCTGGGGCATGTTGTTGATCGGCAGGTCGGCGGTGGAATAGGGTGTGCCCCGGCGTCCGAAGCCGAAGCCGAAGCCGCCGCCGCCACGGCGGCGCTGCGGCGCCTCCTCGGCAACCGTCGGCGCCCACGATTCCGTCGCCACCGCGATGCCGATCAGCAACACACCGGTCGCCGTTATCGCCGCCAGCAGCTTGCGCTTCATGAGGCCTCCTCGCCGCCGATGATGGTCAGCAACAGCTCCTGTGCGGCGGGATACCCGGGGGCGATTTCCAGCGATCCGAGAATGCTGCGCCGCGCGGCGGCGAGGTCGCCGGCATCGAACTCGGCCTTGGCCTGCAAAAACAGCGCCTCCGCCATGTCGACCGGTGCCAACCCGACGACCGCCTTGCGCTCGCGGATCGCGAGCGAATGATCGCCGATCCTAGCGTAGAGATCGGCCAGCCTCTGATGCATCGGGATCTCGAAGGGATAGATATGGACGACCCGATCGAGCGCCTCGGCGGCGGCTTCGCTGTCGCCGAGCGCTTCATATAGGGTCGAGAGTTCGACGTTCGCCCGGTAGTGTTTC
>JADFNY010000181.1 GCA_022563115.1 Acidobacteriota bacterium
GAACATGCTGACCACAGCGGCGATCACGAACGCCAGGTGCACCGAGATGTGGTCAACGAGGTAGGCGAGCAGGAGATGAAACGCGAAGAACGCCGACGACAGAAAGAAGTAGTGCATCGGGTGCAGGTTACGATCGTGGGTGATGCCGAGGATCACCATCACGGTCAGGAAGAAGAGCAACGAAACCGGGGCGAAGAACGTCACCCTTTGGGTCAGCGGACCGGGGTTGAGCTTGTTCGGCAAATCGACACCGATGCGTTTTCCCGTCACCAGGTTCTCGAAGCGCCAAACAAGCTGCTCACCCCGGCCGCCGCTCTCCCCGCCCGCAACCGCGACGCGGTCCGCCGGCGACACGGTGCCGGCGGGGAAGTCGATCTCGGTGAAATTGGTGTTCATCGTCAGCTCGAAATCCCGCACCTGCCCGACCCCCTGGTCGCGAAAGGCGTACGTCCAGGTGTCGAGCCCTCGAGAGTGGTAGGAGATCTCGATCGGGATCTCCTGCCCCGCCGATACGCTGTCGACGACCACGAACACCGCGCTCTGCAAATCGTCGGCGCTGCCCTCCTGCCCGGCGACGACGAAGGTGAAGCCGTCGTAGATGGCCGCGGGCGCCGGAAACTTGAAAGACACCCGTAGCGGGCCCTCGACGCTATCCGGCGCCGTCACCGTGTAGCGGGCGGCGTAGTCGACCGTGTAGAGGTCGTACCAGAGCAACCCCTTGCGCCGGTGCTCGAGATCGAGCGTCACCTCGATGTCACTGGAGTCGAGCGGCAGCGGCCGCCAGCGCTCGATCTCCTTGGTCACCACCCGGGTCACGGTTTCGCCGTCCTCCTTTTCTTCCTCGATCGTCTCGCTGCGCTCCTCGATCTCGCGAATCCGCACCTGCGGCGCACCCTGCACGTGCCGACCACCCCATAGCTGCGTCACCTCGGCATCGAGCATGTAGTCGTAGGTGCCGGTGCGTTGCGCGATCGAGGCACCGAGGATGAACCAGGCGACGGTGCTGCAGCAGAAGATGAACAGGATGGCGATCAGCCGGGCGACGGTCATCGTTGGGCTCCGGGTAGAAGTGGCACCGGCGCCGAAGCCGGCTCGGGTCGCGGCGGCCCTGTGCCGGCGCGAGATAGCGATTCCTTTTCTTTGTATTATTCAAAGTACTTTATATTACAAAGTTACAAAGCACACAAGGCCACGCTCGGGAACCTCGTCAAAGGATCATCCAGCCGGCGTCGGCAGCGCGCCGCTCGCCAACCGGTTACTGCGGGCTCGAGCTACTCCGTGCAGCAATGGCTCGCTTCAGCTCGCGTGTGCTCGGAAGGTTGCCCTTCCACACCTGGGCGATTCTGCCGTGCCGCAGAAATACGAGCTGCGGCACGGCGCCATCGCCGGTGATCTGCACGAAGCTCGGCCACAGGAACTCGTAGGCCGGAAAGTCCGCGCCGGCGGTTCTCAGGTAGAAATCGACGTCGCCCCGGGCGACCGAATGGGTGATGCCGATGACGTCGGGTAGTTCGGGGTCCTGCGAGATCCTTGCGATCGCCGGTCCGTTCTCGATGCAGTGCGGGCAGTCAGGCTGAAAGAGGTACAGAAAAACGTCGCGGTTGCGCAGATCGAGATCTTTGAGGCTCGGGATGCCCTCGTCGACGGCGACCTCTGCCGCCAGGATGCGCTCCTCGAGCGTGCTGGTGTCCGCCGCCAGCGTGCTGCCGATCATCGCGATCGAACCGACCGCAACCGTCGCCAGAACCCCGAGACGGAAGCGGCTGAGATCGGTCTTCCCTACCGGCGCCCACATGATGCCGAGCACGGCGAGCGCCAGCATGCCGGCGTCCTCCGCCAAGGCCTGCGGCGGCGTCCGCTGCAGCCACGACCCGAAGCAACCGCAGTCCTGCAACGTCCCCATCACCCAGCCGTAAGCGATGACACCGCCGAAGAGGGTCAAGAACCCCGCGGTCGCCATGGAAGCCTGCCTCAAACGCCACCCGGCAATCAGCATGATGCCGAGAACCACCTCGATGGTCGGCATCAACACCGTAACCGGCAACCGAATCGCCGACGGCAGCCCATAGGCGGGCAACGAACCCAAAAAGCTCCACGGATCGCCCACCTTCAGCGTCCCGGCGAGGACGAACACGGCCCCCAGAACCATCGAGGAGATGCGCGCGACCTTCTGCAGCTTCTCGCTCGGCGGCGTGCGCTCGGCTTTCCTCTGCTCCGGCTTCGCCGGCGTGCCGGCCGGTTTCATCGCCGCGGCGGTAGCGCCGCCCTTCTTGTTGCGGTTCTTCTTGCTTTTTCTACCCATCGGTATCTGCGGGGGTTCGGTTCGAGACGAGTGAGCGATGCCGGGTTCCGGCGCCCGGGAAACGTTGAAAAACGGTATCACGACGCGACAGACGCCACCCTGTATCCCGTCGACCAGCCGCAATAACTGTTCGATACGGCGGCCTCGATCTGACCCTGATGCCCTCCGGAACGAAACTCCGGCGTCAGCTCTCGATGTCCTTCATCTTCAAGATGAAGACACCCTCGTTCATGCTCGTGACGACGATGATGCCGGAGTCGAAGTACGGGTAGTTGCTCCACGTGCCGAGGAAACCGCCGCCGTCCTCGCCCCAAGGAACCGTATCGAAGTGGGCAACCTCGCGGATGTTCTCGCGATCCGAGATGTCGAGGATGCGCAGCCCGGAGTCGTAGTTGCTCTGGAACATCAGGTCGCCCTTGATGTAGAGGTTGTGGTCGATCGACGGGTTGTCGGAGATGTACTCCTTGACCATGATCGGGTCCTCGAGGTCCTGCAGGTCCCAGATCAGCGTCCGCGTGCCCGACACCAAGCCCGAAGTTTCATCGCCCTCGTCATTCATGTAGAAGTACTTGTGATCTTCGGTGAACCAGCCCTGGTGGGTATAGGCGACGTTCGGGTAGGACGCCGCACCAAGCGCCACCGGGTTGCGTTTGTCGGTGACGTCGGCCACCGAGATCGCCGTCTCGTTGGAGCCGATGCAGATCTCGTGGCCCCGATACTCCTCGTCGGGGCCGTTGTAGATGACGCACTGCGCGTCATGCGAGTAGCCGGTGCTCGCGTTGCCAGTGGTGATATCGGCGAAGCAGCCGGCGAAGCTCGGGTTGTTCGGGTCCTCGATGTTGACCATGTGAAGGCCACCGCCGCAGGTCTCGCCGCCGCTGTTGGCGCCGACGATGTAGGCGAAGGCGGAATCCTCGTTGATCACGATGTTGTGCGCCGCCGAGATGCGGTCGTAGAGGCTGTCGACGTCGAAGGTGATCGGCTCGCCGTCGAACTCGCGCAGGCGCTCAAGGTTGAAGATCTGCATACCGTGGGTCGGCGCCGAGTCGGCGACGATGTAGGCGTAGTTCTCGTCAATCTTGATGTCACGCCACGAGGAGGCCGGGGCCGACTCGGTCTTCGGCAACGAACCGACGTAGACCGGGTTGTTGGCGTCGGTCACGTCGAGGAAGGCCGTCTGGTCGTTCAATCCCACGAGGGCGTAGTCGTTGCCGGTCTCGGGATCCGTCCAGCCCCAGACGTCGTTGGTCATGCTGCCGCGACCGCCGCCGATCGCCGACAACGGCAGGAAGGCGAGCAGATCGACGTTGTCGCAGCCGTAGCGATCGGCGACGCCATCAACGCACTCGATCGTGCCTCCGGAGATCGGATCGAGACCCTTGTAGTCGGAGATGAAGCGCTCGGACGCCCAGTTGCCGTAAACGTTCTCCATGATCAAGGTGACGCCAGCGCCGCCATCAGCACCCGGCGCACCGACGACCATCGTGGAGCCGTCGAGGGCGAACGAGGCACCGAACCGGTCCTGCGGGGCGAGACCCGGCACCGTGACCTTCTCGATGCTGACGACGTTGTACTCGTCGTCCATGTTGTAGAGGTACATCATGCCGCCGTTGGTGAGGTGCTGCGGCGAAGCGATGTACATCGTGTTGCCCTCGATCTCCATGGAGGATCCGAACTGGTAGCCGGAGCCCTCGAACGGAAACACGCTGCCGATGCGAACCCACTGGTCGGCCTCGAGGTCGTGGACCCAGCGCCGCACGGCGCCGAGCGGCGCATAGGTCGGGGCGCCGATCAGCAGCAGGTCGCCTTCGAGCTCGAGCGCGGCACCGAAGTTGTCGCCCGGCACCGAGTAAACGTCGAATGGGGCCGGCTCCCAGCCGTTGTCGCCATTCCTGAACGCGTAGACGCGGCCGGAATCCTGGAACGCCGACGGGGCGCCGGCAAAGGCCCAATTACCACTCAACATAACGGTCGCGCCGAAGGCCTCAGGACTCGGCTCGGGGATTTCTTCCGCGCCCTCGTCTGCTTCGGCGGTTGCCGTCTCGTGCTCGGCGATCTCACCACGGTCGCTGACCAGGCGGGTTGCCGGCGTCCAGCTGCCCATCTCGTTGCGGTACAGGTACGCGGCGCCCCAGCCGTCTTCGGCTTCGGCGGCGCCGACGATCAACCACTCGCCGTCGACGATGATCGAGGAACCGAACCCGGCACTGTCGTCGTCGCCGAAGGGCATCAGCGTGCCGACCTCGTTCCACTCGCCATCGACACGCTCGAAGCGATAGATGGCACCGCCATCGGCGGTCCGACTGACCAACATCTGGTCGCCGTCGACCCAGATCGACGAGCCGAAGCCATCCTCTTCCATGGCGTCCGAGGCAACGATCGACGCGACCTCGGTCCAGGCGCCGTTGACCGGACGGTAGATGTAGACATATCCAGAGTCGGCCCGGTTGCCGGGCTCACCGACGATGATCTCTTCGCCGTTGATCTCGACGACCGAGCCGTAACCGGTCTGGGCATGCACCGGCGCCGTGAGCGCCATGACGAACACGAATACAGATACAGAGAGGAGAAGCTTTCTCACGCATGCACCTCGAAAAAGAAGGAGAGGGGATTTTGAACCGTTCTCTATCCTTATGACGGAACGGAATGTCGTCGGGTTGCATCTGGGAGCGGAGATTTCGAAAAAATCTCGACGCAGCAACGTGTGGAGAGGATGGCCCAGCGGGGCGCCGGAATCAAGGCGACGGCGAGCGTGGTGGGCGCGATTCTGTCGACCGAAAGCCCGGCAGGCACGATTGCGTGGACCGGAGGCCCGGCGCCCGCCTAGACTCCCTATATGTCGCACGTCATCGAGCCGGCCACCTCGGGCCGCGCCAAATGCCGCGGTTGCGGCGAGAAGATCGCCAAGGACGAGCTGCGCTTCGGCGAGGTGACCGAGAATCCCTACGGCGACGGCGATCGGACGCTATGGTTTCACCCGCTGTGTGGCGCCTACAAGCGCCCGGAGCCGTTCGTCGAGGCGATGGCTGCGACACTCATCGAGGATGGATCGGTCGCCGACCTCGAGGCCATCGAAACACCGGCCGCGCCCGGCGAAACGATCGCCTGGCTGCGCGACCAATCCCGCTTCGGCCTCGACCACCGACGCCTGCCCCGCATCGACGGCGCCGGCCGCGCCCCCACCTCGCGCGCCCACTGCCGCAGTTGCCGCGAGCCGATTACGAAGGACTCCTGGCGTATCGGCCTGGTGTTTTATGAGGAGGGATACTTCAATCCCTCCGGGTTCATCCACGTCGGCTGCTGGCGCAACTACCTCCAGGCCGAGGATGAGGGGCCGGCACAGGGGGAAGCAGCCGGCGAAGATGTATCCCGTAGAGACGCACCCAACAATGAAGCTCCCGGCGAGCCCCTCGATCCCGCGGTGGTACTGGCCCGCTTGGCGCATTTCTCTCCCGAGCTGACGCCGACCGACCTCGCCGAGATCGACGGTGAGCTCAAAAGCGCCTAGTTCCTGATCTGTCAGAGAAGACGCGGCGCTCCGCGCAGCGCGCGAGCAGCGTGGCCCAGCGTACATTTACTCCGGTGACTGCCGGGCTCCGCTCCGTGACGCCTGCCCGCCGGCGGCGTAAACTTCAGCACCGTCAGCAAACCTATGGAGGATCCCATGTCATTGCGCATCAACGACACCGCACCCGACTTCACCGCCGAAACCACCGAGGGAACGATCAGCTTCCACGATTGGATCGGCGACGGTTGGGCGCTCCTGTTTTCGCACCCCAAAGACTTCACCCCCGTCTGCACCACCGAGCTCGGCGCCGTCGCGGCGCTGAAGAGCGAATTTGACGACCGCAACTGCAAGATCATCGGCATCAGCGTCGACGGCGTCTCCGACCACGAAGCCTGGTCGGCGGACATCGAGTCGTTCACCGGACATGCCCCCAACTACCCGCTGATCGGTGATCCGAAGCTCGAGGTGGTGAAGGCCTACGACATGCTGCCGGCCGACGCCGGCGACACCTCCGAAGGCCGCACGCCGATGGACAACGCCACGGCGCGCTCGGTGTTCGTCATTGGCCCCGACAAGAAGATCAAGGCGACACTCACCTACCCGATGAGCACCGGTCGCAACTTCGCCGAGATCCTCCGACTACTCGACTCCTGCCAGCTCACCGCCGAGAAGCAGCTCGCCACGCCGGCCAACTGGCAGCAGGGCGACGATGTCATCATCGCACCGGCGGTTTCCGACGAGGATGCCAGGGAGCGCTTCCCCGACGGTTGGGAGCAGCCGCTGCCCTACATCCGGATCGTCCCGCAGCCGAGCAACGACTGATCGCCAATCATGCGGGGCGGATCTCGGGACTCCGCCCCGCACGGTGCTACCATCCGGCGCCGTGAGGACTTCCGCAGCTGTACACACTCATCCCAGGATCGCGGTATTCGTGCGCGCACTCGCGATCCTGGCACTGACACCGACCCTGGGCGCCGCTGCACAATCCGACGCCGCCTGGAGGCAGTGGGGCGGACCGAACCGTGACTTCGTCATCGAAGGCCCGCCGCTCGCCGATAGCTGGCCCGCAGGCGGCCCCCCGGTTCTGTGGAGCCGGCCGCTCGGCGCCGGGCACTCGGCCATCCTCGCCGAGGACGGCCTGCTGTTCACCATGTACCGTGTCGGGGCGGCAACGAGCCGCGGCCCGTGGAACCGGGAAGAGACGGTCGTGGCGCTCGACGCCGCCACCGGCGAGACGATCTGGGAATACACCTATCCCTCGCGGGTCGAGAACTTCCGTTACGGCGCCGGCCCCCACGGCACACCGCTGATCGTCGGCGACCGGCTGTTCACCATCGGCACCAACAAGCAGTTCTACACCTTCGACAAGCGCACCGGCGAGGTGCTCTGGCATCACGACCTGATCGCCGACTTCGGTGCCCCGCCGCTGCAACTGCGCCCAACCGTTACCGCCGGCTACGGCTGCAGCCCCATCGCTTATGAGCAGACCGTCATCTGTACCGTCGGCGGGCCCGGGCAATCGGTCATGGCGTTCAACCAGAGTGACGGCAGCGTCGTGTGGCGGGGCGGTGACTTCTTGTTCGGCCAGGCGCCGCCGGCGCTGATCAACGTCGACGGCCAGGAACAGCTCGTCATCGTCGGGGGGGCGTCGATCAACGGCATGGATCCCGGCACCGGCGAGGTGTTGTGGGCCGTCGGCCACGATCCAGGCAACGACCTCAACATCACCGCCGGGCTCTGGGGCGACA